>NZ_JBIVGT010000036.1:0-58044 GCF_044748825.1 Pseudomonas sp. NPDC089741
CGTGGTGCAACACCGGAAAGCTTCGCCCACGATCCAGCAGGCAACCTCCTCGGTCAGAATGACCTGCCCGTAGCCAATTTGGCTAACGTCAAAGGTAACCGCCTGCTGATGCAGGGTGACCGCCATTATGACTACGACGCTTACGGTAATTTGAGCCGTGAACGTCGTGGCGCCGGCCAGAAACTCATCACCGAGTATCGCTACGACTGCCAGCATCGCTTGATTGGCGTCTCGCTGCCCGGTGGTAGCACCGCAAGCTACAAGTACGACGCCTTTGGTCGTCGCATTGAGAAGACCGTCGATGGTCAGACCACAGAGTTTCTCTGGCAAGGTGAACGCCTGATCGCCGAAAGTGCCGAGAATCGCTATCGCACCTACATCTACGAGCCTGGAAGCTTCCGCCCATTGGCAATGCTCGATGGCGAAGGCCCGCTGAAGGCAACGCCGTTCTATTACCAACTCGACCACCTCGGCACACCGCAGGAACTCACCGATTACAGCGGCGAGATCATGTGGTCGGCCAGATACCGAGCTTATGGCAACCTGGCGGCACTCGATGTCAGCGAAATCGATAACCCGCTACGTTTTCAAGGTCAGTATTTCGATGCCGAGACGGGGTTACATTACAACCGACACCGCTACTACAATCCGGGGACTGGACGGTTTTTGACGCCGGATCCGATCAAGCTTGCTGGCGGACTGAATAACTACCAGTACGTGCCCAACCCTACGGGGTGGGTGGATCCGCTGGGGTTGAATAGTGAGTGCCCAAAGAAAAATTTCAAATCTACGGGTAATGTCGGAAACCCTACAGAAAAAGCGAGAGTCAATGAAGGCGCACCTGCAGTACCTGCTCCCGCACCACGCGGAGAAAGTACGACTCGCGTCCGGCATTACACCAACAGAAAGGGATCCACTGGCATCGAACGTGATGGAGCAATCCAAGCTCAGGATAACAATCGTGTCTACGTGGAACCTGCCAACAAAAAGCCATTGAGCCAACTAGATGCTGAAGATAAGTATCAAATTGGCAGAGGACGCGGCAGAGACTACATTGAAACAGACGTGCCGGACTCTCAACTTGAATGGGTAAAAAACCCTAGGTACGGCACAATGGAGCTTACGATTAAAGGAAATGTGAAGCTAGAGAATCCAACATTCAACCGGCGGAAATGATGCTAGAAAAAAACAAACAGATAGTTCTTAATGGAAAGGATGCACTCGAAGTTCTAGCAGACATCGAGTTCATCCTAATTTCACTACACAAAATGGGAAGCTACTACGCGGATAAACCCATCGAAGATTACCGGAAGGCCACTACCGACTTTATTGATAACGAAAAGGTTACTCAACGCCTTGCCAAAGTAAGAAAAATCATCAGCAAGAACTTTGACTCAACACTTGGAGATGATGACATGGATGATATAGAGCGCCACTTGGAAGAAATTAAATTCTGGAAGCCTTAAAAGCCATAATCAGTCGCAATCGGGGATAAACCCTATGGGGTCCCCACAAATTCACTACAGGTTCTGCGCCTGATGATGCACCTCATCGCGCAGAGCTTCCTTCAATTTTTCCCAATCTTCGCTGCCTCCGTAAGACGGGGACAGACCACGAGAAAACGGAGAAAACGGGGACAGACCACGGTTTCTTTTTTGTATCTATAATCTGCCCTCTAGAAACTCTCCTCTTTCTCGCTATTTATAGTGGTCTGTCCCTTAACAACACAAGATATATGTTTTATAGATCAGAAACCCCCGTTGACTAAAATAATGGCGAGCTAACAAACTGGGTTAGGATTGAACTTTCAAAAGCGGGCGAACCTGTCATACACAGCTTTCCAGCCTCACCCGAACAAGTTAAAAAATACATGGGTAATGTAAAATGAGACCCAAGCTAAAGTACAAACTTCAACCAATTCGAGTACCAAGCGGCTGGACAATAACAATCAACAACTTTTTTGAGGTTGAGTTAACCCCAGAAACTAACGACTGGTTCACCTCCTCAGTACTATTAGGGGGCGTAAGGCGTAGTAGTGGGCACTGCTTCGATTCTAGATTAGAACCAGAGGGAGACCCCGACGGAGAGTTTGTAATTGATTTCCTAAAAATCGAATATGATCACAAAGGAAAACCGGTTAAAAACTCCGAGGTTTTTCTCGGCGAATTTATAACTAAAAGCAAGATTGAATTCATTAAGCAGATTGAATCATTCATGATCGAAGCATGAAATACAGATAGAGAAAATCAGAAAGGAGACAGATTTATTTTCTAAAAAATGAAAATAAATCTGTCCCATTTTCTCGTCCTTTTCTCAATTCTTAACTTCTTGATTTATCATGACCAAAAAGGGGACAGATTTATTTCCTAAACACTGAAAATAAATCTGCCCCCTTTTCTTAAGTATGAGAAATGAAACTAGAACCCACTCTCGACATACTACCTTCACTACTGTTCCCCATTGACATAAACAGCGAGCAAAATGAAGTCACCGCAAGTTTTATAGCAAATACGGATACAAACAATGAAGATGAATTAATTAAATTATTTGACGCGCTCATCCAACCGGAATTCAGAAGCCGCATCATGAGTGAACAGCAGTGGTACATCGACACACTCACGTTCTTTCTAAACAAAAAAGAAAAATTTAACCGCGTATTCTCAGATATTACAACATATTTTCCGGAGGACTCATTTGACAAACGCCAATTCATGTCAGTTCTTCTAACCTGCTTAAAAAAATACAAAGAAACAAACTAATGATTAACAATGGCGCGCAAACGGAGAGCATAAAATTTTGACAAATTTATATCGTCCTCAACCTAATAGACGAACCAGTAGTTTCTTCAATAAAATTTCAGAATTAAAAATTCCTAGATAACATGGACGATGACGGCTTCCTGATACTCAAGAAAGCAATCATTACATTTGAGAAGATGAGGGGTTATGAAAAACTAATACGCCTATTAAACCAAGATAAAGGCTACTTGACGCACGAATCTTACGGGCCAAATTAGCGAACGAAGATAAAATCTACAACGTTGGAGGAAGATCATTCTCAACACCACAGTTATTGATCAATCTTGCCATTGCCTCACCAAAAAAAGTTACTATCGAGTTCACCCCTTCGAACCATACTTATATAGCAACATACGAAGAACTCCAGAACTCAGTAGAATTCTTAAATTACAAGCAAATCGTGTCCAACCTCCAATTCAGGGATATTCGACATAACCTACAGAAATATGCACACCGTTAGCGATTTTGATGCGGGTTATCGAGTGTACAAACTATAGAACAATGGTAAGTGGAGCCAGTGCATATCTACCCTAAACAGCCCAAAAGATTTTTCACTTCACCCAACAAATGAAGCCCTAGCGCGTAAACCTGAACGGGGACATACCACGTTTCTTTTCCATAAAAAAAGACTAAAAAGGACTAAAAAGGGACAGATTTATTTTCTACGGGGTAACGATCCAAGCGTTCCACCTGGAGACAAAAAGTGAAAGTCACATGCAAAACAAACAAGATAGGCGAAAACTTCTCGACAGAAACAGCATCAAGACTAAAGTGCTACATTTCAATTGGCGACGATGAACTGGAAATCGAAATTGGAAAAGAATATGTAGTTTATGGCATTGAGCTTTGGGATAACTGCCCTTGGCTTTACATTTGCACAGAGCCTTATGACGAGTACCCAAAACCGTTTGCCCTTGATTTTTTTGAAATTTCTGAAAAGAAGCTTTCATCTCACTGGATTTTGAAATCCAAAGAAACTCACAACAACAAAAACAAGACTCAATTTGTTTTTCCAGAATGGGCTGAAGACGACAGTTTTTATGAGAACCTAGTTAACGAAGATCGAGCCTGCATAACTATATTCAACCGATACAAAAAACTCATTGATACAGAATAAAATCAAAAACGATATATGAGCAACTTTTTCACTTGCGAGCTCCGCGCAATAGGAGACAGGCTATATTTTTCCGTTTCGCACTTTAAACGTGGTCCGTCCCTGATTAATTTTACGGCAGCCAACTGCGTTATCGCTACGACAACTCGCAACTCAACCTCACCGAGATCGAGAACGAGCGTGGCGAACGCTACCAACTCGACTACTACTCGAATAGCCTGATCCAGCAGGAAACTGGTTTTGACGGTCGACGCACTGCCTACGAGTACGACCTCAACGGCCAGTTGCTGAAGAAAATCGAGTTCGGCGATGACGGCTGCTGGTTTTGCGGATCGGGATTAAGAGCTTCAGTGAGCCGGGGTTGAGATAGAAGTTGATGGCGCGGTCGGTCGCCTCTTTTATCTTTTGGGGTTCTAGCGATGGGTCGTACGGGATCGGATCGGCGTCCGGTGGGTTTGGCGTTGGTTTGAACATTGATGAAGCTCCGTATCAAGAAAATAGAAGCCATCACTCTCGCTACCAAACGATGGGTGGCGGCCATGCGCGGGTTGGTAGACCGGTCGATACGGAACCCGGCGCTCACGAATGAGCCCCACGCATGCCCACCATTAAAACGCAGCCGCAAAAAAGAGGCTGAATAAGGTGGCACCATACGGCCATACCGAAGCGGGCTACCAAACCCGTTCACTGTTTTGCAGTGACAGGAAAACGATATAGCCCGCCCTATAGGCGCGTATGCCGGCGGATTCTGGAGTACGCGTAGGCAACGGCGCAAGGCGTTGTAGCCTTTGTGGCGTAACGGTTTGTGTAATTTAAACGAGCTTGCAAACGTCCGTTAATACCGCCAGCGACGAAGCTGTTTGTGCGCCCTACCCGATCAACTCTTCCATCACCTCGTACTTAACCACCACCCGATTCCGATACAACCTCACCCGCTCCACCAATTCCCCAACCTGCCCCTTCTCCCTCACCTCCCGCCAGATCTCATTCTCCCGATACACCCGCTCCCCCTCTCGCACAAACCGGTGCCCTTCCTGAAACACGTGATACCGATACGCCCTCACCCGATCACACAACAACTCCCCTTCGAGTTGTGTCTCGCCGACGTTCAACTTCAGCTGAAAAATCCGATCCGTCGGGTTATGCAGCACCAAATCAACGTAGTTGTAGAAAATCGCCGCCCCGGACCCGAACGGCAGCACCCGTCCTTCATCCGGGAATGGATCGAAACTGTGGTTGGAGCGCTCGACCACCACCAGCGGTGAGTGAATCGCCATCCAGTGAATTAGGTTGCTCAGTTGGCAAATACCACCGCCTACCCCGCGTCGTGCCTCGCCGAAAGACAGTTCCATGCCTTCAACGTAGCCGCGCTTCAACGTCGGGCGGCCGACCAGGCGGCAGAAGGAGAAGTGTTCGCCGGGGGCGATGATCACACCGTCGATCGCGGCGACGGCGAGTTTGAGGTTGATGACTTTGTTGTGTTGCAGGGCGAGGTCGGAGTCGCCGAGTTTGCGGATGAGTTTCGAGGTGTGTTTGAGGTAGCGAAATGGCAGGCGCTCGGCCATAGCAACGGGGCGTGCGTAGCGTTTGCTGGAACAGCGCCAGGCAATTTGGCGGAACAGTCTTTTTTGCCACACGCGCAGCCAATACAAGGCTGGGTGGTAGAGGGAGAGTGGTTTCATCCGTGACACAACGGCGTGCGCCGTTTCTTCCTTGAACAGTGAGAGTTGCGCGCATTTTATCCGGTAATGACCGGCAGCACCGCAGGCATTTCATACCACCAGCGGTCTCAATTCGACACACTCTGCCGGCCACCCAATCCGCAAATTAAGGTTCGCCTAAGGTTGCCTCGCTACGATCACGGCCACGAAACCCTGTCGCCCTTGAATCGCAGATGAGTCCTTCTGACATGAAATCGTTTGATTTACCAACCCAGCCAGCGTCGAACTTCAGCCTTGTCTTGGTAAATTACAAAACTGCGGATCTCACCCGAATGTGCCTGGAGCTTTTGCGCGAGCACGTTCAGGAGCGGCAAATTCCCGTGTGGGTGGTGGACAACGATTCGGCGGATGCCAGTCTCGATTACTTGCGCTCGCTGGACTGGATCAACTTGATCGAACGGCCTTCGCCGGGCAAAGAGGCCGGGCATATTGCCCACGGCAAAGCGCTGGATCTGGCGCTGGACCAAGTTGCCACCGATTACCTGTTTCTGCTGCACACCGACACTTTTGTCTACGACAAGGAAGTGTTTGCCATGATGATGCGCGAGTGCACGAAAACGCCGGATATCGCTGCGGTCGGTTGTGTCGAGCAAATCAATCGTGGGGTTGTGCGAGATACCTGGCGTTTAACTTCGCGCTTCTGCAAACACTATGTTCGCCGGGCAAAGACGCAGTTGGGACTAAAAACCAAAGAGCCGAAACCGTATAGGGAAACCCATCTGAAGAGTTTCTGTACGTTGTGGAATGCGCGGTTGATGAAGTCGCAAGGACTGCACTTTTGTATGGATGATCGAGTGCCGGGTTATACGCTGCAGGACCGGATGTCGGCGTTGGGCTACGGCATCAAGTTCCTTTCTCCGCGCAAGATCTTTCATTATCTGGATCACATCCAGTCCGGCACGGTCGCGGCGGCAGGCACGTACGGCAAGGATCACCGCCGCACGAAAATGTATCAGGCGACGCTCAAGCGCATTCAGGCACAGCAAGCGTAGCCGGGCACTGCTTAAATCAAGGGTGAACAAAAAAGGGCGACTCTAGAGTCGCCCTTTTTGTTTTCAAATATTGTATACAACCTCCAAAGAGGTGTTCGCCCAGTGTAATGGCCTGGCAATCCATGCACCGGTAAAGAGCCCTGACACTGGGCGAACGAGAGGGATTTTAATAGAAGTTGGCGGTTATGTCGTCATTGATAATGATGAATTTTATGTACTAGAAAGTTAAAAAGTGTGTATCGCCGATATTTACCGAGAAACTTCCGACAACACACTTTTATATGATTGTTCTCATACCTAAACCTGTACAAGAACAATCACCCTGTAGAGTTAATGCTCAACTTTCGTGTTGACTGGTCACTTTCAAGATATCGGTGTAAGTGACGATGACGCTCTGCCCTTCTTTCAAATCTTTCAATTTGGCTTGAATTTCAGGCTTTTTCACGTCGAGGGTTTTCGATACGCCGGCCGGGTTTTCCAGGGTCACCTGATTCTTCTTCAAATCAATTTTGGTGATTTTCAGTTGCACCTGAACCTGACGGAATGCTTCGCCGCCGGGGTTATCGCTGCCTTGCGCCTTGCGCAGCTCACCGGTTCGCTCGGTGGAGCCAGGCAAACCTTTATCCACATCGGTATCGAGATAAGCGGCGACCGAACGCTGCACTTCGATGTTGACCTGATCGCCGACCTTCAGATTGGCGAGGTTTTTCGCTTTGTCGCTGAGCTGTACGTGAACCGGCTTACCTTCGGCGCCTTCCAGAACCACCTGATGATTGGCCGCATCGACGGACAACACTTTGGTGGTGACCTGATCCGCCTCAACCGTGGCGGACAACGGGATATCGGCAGCCAGGGCGCCGAAGCTGGTGGCGGACAGTAAGGTTGCGAGGGTGATGGCCTTGGCCAGTGCGTCGAGCTTCATAAGCAATACTTTCCCTGTGATGAATGGCAGCGCCCGGCGCCAACGTGGCTTGGCGGCGGACGTGCCACTGAGCATAGACGCTGTTCAGGGCTTGGCTTTGTTTTGTGACGGCGAGGTGTGTTGCTTGGCGGTGTCTTGCGCAGTTGATTCGCCACTGGGCGTGCCTTTGCCACTGTTTTCACGCTGTTTGGGATCAGTGGGGCGCAGGGCATCGTTGTCGCGTTCGGTTTCGCCCGGTGGCCGGGGTTCATCGGGGTGTTCACCTTGGGTGATCGGTTTCATGGCGGTAGTCCTCAGGCTTCGGGATCGTCGAGTTCACGGGCGACGTTGATGGCGGGGGAATCCTTGTGCAGATCAGCGGCCTTGGCACGCAGGATCTGCCATTGTTCGAGGTCGATGGCGCCTTGGCCGAGCAGGTCGTCGGCGATGCGCTGCAGATCGAAGTAATGCGCGTCGGGCGATTGCTGCCAGTAGCTTTCGTCGTCGAACAAACGCTGCCAGGTGTTGAGATCCGGGGGTTGCAGGTCGTCGCTCATGGCAAATCCTCGACAGGTTTCCCTGTAGAGGACAACACCGCAGCCCAAGTTCAAACCGATCCTTGTAGGGGCTACCGAGTGCAACGAGGCTGCGATCTTTCGATCTTGCCCTGAAAAAACACGATCAAAAGATCGCAGCTTTCGGCAACTCCTACACAGAGGGGGGGGTTAGTAGCCGGTCATTTCCAGGTAGCCCTGGCCGGGATGGCTGCCGGTGATGCGCACCGGGCCTTCCCAGTAGGGGATGCGCAGGTTCATCCAGGCGTTGGGATTGAGGGCGTTGAGCTGAATGTCGAAGTGTTTGTCGGGAATACTGATCGACCATTTCACCGGCATCGAGCGGCCGGCGACCGTGGCGGTATCTTGCGGAGTCAGTGTGATCTGCTCGCTGCGCAGGGTTTGCGTCTGGCCGTCGGCGGCAATCCAGGTGCCGGTGAGGTACGGCACGCCGTCCTTCTGCCGGGTGCGGAAGAGCATGACCTTTTCGCCGCTGTCGAGGTGCAGCGACAGCCAGTCCCAGCCGGTCTGGTTGGCGCTCAGCGGCTGGCTGCTCCACTCGCGATCGAGCCATGCCGGGCCGCTGACGGTGTAGCTCTGGCCGTCGATCTGCAAGGTGCCGCTGGCCTGAAAAAACGGCTGACTGTAGTAATACGACGCCTGCCCCTCTGCGGATTTGCGGCTGAAACCGTTATCACCTTGCAGCACCAGCGGACGGCTGGAGGTGAGGTGCAGTTGATAGGCGAAGTCTTTGTCGCGGGCGCTCAATTGCAGATCGCTCAAAGGATCCGGTGCCTCGCTGGCGAAACGCCAATCGTCGATCCACGCCTCGAACGGCGCCACGCGCACACCCGCTTGCCCTATGCCACCGCGGGCATAACGTTCGGCGGCGTGATGTACGCCAGCGGAGGTCACCGCCGCATGCCCCAGCCAGATCGTCTGATTGGCCCAGCCGGCCTGCTCTGCCACAGGTTTCAGGGCACTGCGAAACAACGTCCACTGCACACCGAATTGATTGCCCTGCTGATCCTTCAGATTGGCCGTGACGTACCACCATTCGATGCGAAAACCGGCATGCGCGCCATGATCCGCCGGGAAGCTGAACACTCGCCCGGGCACCACCGGGGTGAACGCTAAAGCCTGATCGCCCATCCCGGCAAAGCCCTTCTGCTCCGGCGCCGATTGATCGCAGCCACCGAGCAGCAACACAACCAGCAGCAATACAACGGCGTCAATCCTCATGGGCAAACGTCCTGAGCAAGTCCGCCGGTTGCGTGCGGTACAGCGAATACAGCGGCCACGCCGACGCCAACAATGTCGCCAACAATGCCAAACCCATCAACTGCAAAAGCTGCCAAGGGAATACCCGCAACGGCAGACGCCAGCCAAATGCCTGCACATTGATTACCGCATCCAGGCACCACGCCAATGCGATTCCCAATGGCAGCGCCAAGACCAGCGTCAGCACTGCCAACAGCCAGGTTTGACCGAGGTTGAGCAGCATCAATTGTTTGCGCGTCACGCCCAGCGCCCACAGCGGCGCGAGCTGTCCGAGACGGCTCTGGCTCTGCGTCAGCAGGCTGATAAACAGCGCCACACCGGCGACGGCCAAGGTCAGGCTGTTCAACGCTGCCGTCGCGGCAAAGGTGCGTTCGAAAACCTGCACCGACCAGCCCTTGAGGCGGGCCTGATCGACGATACGGCTGTCATCCAGCTGAAAACGCGCCTGCAACGCGCTCAACAACGGCGGGATATTCGCTGGATCGATGCGCAGGTTAAAACGGTTCGGGGTCAGTTGCGGCCAGCCGCGCAGCAGGTGATTGACGTTGGCCAGCAAGTGTCCCTTGGGATTGCCGTAATCGGCGTAGATGCCGACGATGCGCGGCGACCATGCGCCGTTGGGTGTGGGAATGGTCAGGTGGTCACCCGCGCGCACCTTCAGGCGCCGGGCGAGTTGTTCGCTGAGCATCACCGCATCGTCGGTCGCCAGGTGCCCCCACGGGTCGCCGCCACTGGCATCGAGCAACGGCCAGTGTTGGCGATAATGCGGGTGATCGATCACCCCGAACACCTCGGCGGGCCAACCTTGCAGCGTTACCGACACTTGCCAGTTGGGCAGCACCGCCGCGACGTTCGGTTGCTGCCTGAGCCAGCTGTACATCTCGCGCGCCTGCGCCGGATTGCTCGGGTTGATGTACAGCTCGGCGCTCAGGCGTTGTTCGAGCCAGTCATTGAAGGTCTGGCGAAAACCGGCGGTCATGCTGCCCGCGCCGATGTTCGCGGCGAGGGCCAACAGCAACGCCATCAACGCCAGACTCAACGCCGGCAATTGTTGCCGGCAATCGGCGAGAAACCACTGCCCGAGCACCGAGCGACTGTGCCCCAGCAACTGATTCAAGATAGCGCTGAGCAACACCGGCAGCGCCAGCGCGGCGCCGAGCAGCAACCCGGCCATCAGCACAAATCCGCTGGCCAGGCTGTCGCCCCACACCAGTGCAGCCAGTGCCAGCGCTCCCAACAGCAAGGCAAGCCAGCACTGGCGACGCAGCCACAGCGCATATTGCTGGTGCCAGGCTTGCGGGTCCGCCACTGCCAGCAGTGGTAACTTCGCCGCGCGCAGCAAACTGTTGGCCCCGGCGAGCAAGGCGCCGAACAGGCTCAAACCAATGCCGCTGAACCACCACCAAGGGCTCAGCCGCAACTGCCCCGCCACTTCCGCGCCGTACAAACCGCGCAGGCTGGCGGCGACGTCCGGCAACAGCACGCTGGCCAGCCAGTAGCCGCTGATCACACCGAACAATCCGCCAATCAGCGCCAGCACACCTAATTCGACAATCAGGCAAAAAATCAGCATCCGCGCGCTGACACCACAGGCCCGCAGGGTGCGCAGCAAGCCTCGGCGCTGTTCCAATGCGAGGCCGATGGCGGCATGGACGATGAACAATCCCACCACAAACGAGAGAAAACCCAAGGCATCGAGATTGAGATGAAAGCTCTCGGTCAGCCGCGCCAGATTGTTTTCCTCGCCGCTGCTTTTCAACTGCAACTGGCCTATGAACGCCGACGGCAGCGGCTGGTGAAAATCCTTGGGCAGCAACAGCCGCGACAATTGTCCGGGTTGTTCGAGCAAGGTTTGCGCCACGCCGATATCGACCAGCAAGACACCCGGCGCCATGTCCTTTTGCACGCGCAACGGTGGCAACGTCAGCCCATTGATAGTCTGCGGTGTGGCGCCCTCGGCGAGGTTCAAGGCCTGCAAGGTTTCCGGGGAAACCCAGGTAGTGCCCGGCGGCGTGAAGAATTCGACGATGCGCTCGATCGGCATCGCCTGCCCGGCCACAGCAGAGTCCGCCGGCAACGACACCGGTTCGATACCGATCAATTGCAGCCGCTGGTTTTCCTCACCCTTGAGGAGCAAACGGCCCTGCAACAGCGGCGACACCGGCCAGCCCTGTCGACGCAGATCGACAAACCACTGTTGGCTGAACGTCGCACCGTTTGGCGTACTCAGACTGGCCTGCGGTTCGCCGCCGATCATCTGGCTGGCGCGGGCGTAGCTGTCGCGAGCCTGACTGTTCAGCGCTTCGACGCCGGTGAGCAGGCTGGTCGCCAGCCACAACCCGGTCAACACACTGAAAAACTGCACGGGATGACGTCGCCAATGGCTGAGCAACGCGCGCAGGGTCTGGCGGAAAACGTTCACGTCAGCCGCCCTTTCGACAGCACCAGCCGTTGCGCCAACCGCGCCGCCACCCGTTGGCTGTGGGTGACCATCAGCAAAGTGGTCGACGTGTCATCGAGCAATTCCAGCAACAGACGCAGCACTTCATCACTGGTCGCTTCGTCGAGGCTGCCGGTGGGTTCATCAGCCAGCAACAGTTTCGGTTGCGACGCCAGCGCCCGGCCCAATGCAACCCGCTGTTGCTGACCACCGGAAAGCTGTTCCGGATAACGCTTGAGCAAATCACCCAGCCCCAGGCGCTGCACCAGATGCGCCTGCCAACGCGGCTCATGACGCCCGGCCAGGCGCGCCTGAAACGCCAGATTGTCCTCGACGCGCAAACTGCCGATCAGGTTGAACTGCTGAAACACCAGACCGATTTCCGTACGCCGCCAATTGGCCAGTTGCGCCTCGTTCATCTCTTCCAGCCGATGCTCACCGCTGCTGATGCTGCCGCGATCGACCTTGTCCAGGCCGGCGACCAAGTGCAACAAGGTGCTTTTGCCGCTGCCGGATTCGCCCATCAGCGCCAGGCTGCTGCCGGCTTGCAGCGTCAGGTCGACGCCTTGCAGCACCGGCAGCGAGCCTTGGGGTGTAACGTAGCTTTTGAAGACGTTTTCAACGCGAAGCATGCCGCCACCTGATCGGTCAGAGTGAGGCAAGGATAGCGGATGCCGATGACAGACCAGAATCTTGCGGTGAATCACACGACCTCTTCGCGAGCAGGCTCGCTCCCACATTTGGAATGCAGGCAACCTGTGGGAGCGAGCCTGCTCGCGAAAGCGTCAGCCCAGCCAACTCAAAATCTACTCTCCCGCCGCCACACTGGCGGGCGCCTGCGTCGGCGTGACAATACTGCCCAGATCAATGTGCTTCCACTCAGGCTTAGCCCCGAGCCGAGCATTGAAGCGATAGTTGAAAGTGAACTCATCCGCCGTCGGCACGCTCAGCGGTTTGCCGTATACCGCCTCGATCCCCGCCAGGTCATAACCCATCAACTGCAACAGCGTCGGGAAGATGTTGTAGTGACTGGAGCGGTCCTTGTTCGCCGGCAGTTGCGCCGACCAGTCCAGTGTCTTCAGATCATTGCCCTGAATCACCACCAATGGCACCAGCCCTTCCTCTTCCACCGGGTCGCCACCGCAATGGGTATTGAGCCCGGGATTACCGCGTTCATGCAGATCCTGACCATGATCGGAGGTGTAGATCAGCAACGCATTATTCAGATGGGCTTGGGCAAACACCCGCGCAAAGAATTCGCCGACGTTCCATAACACGGTGTTCTTGTAGGCGTTGCGATACAGCACCCAGTCATCCGGCTGGCCATTGAAACCGGTGCGTTCGCCCGTGTCGGCGACTTCGGTGAACTGCCCGCGCGGCAAGGTCGGGCGGTAGGCCATGAACGCATCCGGGTATTTATCGTGCACCGGAAAATGCGCGCCAACCTTGTTGATCACCACCAGTTCCGGCTGGTCGTCGTTGAGCAGTTGGATCAGCTTCGCCGCAGCCGTCATGTCGCGATCGCGCACGCTGGTCTGGTCGAATTGCACGAACTCGTCGATGTCCTTCTTCTCGGTATCGGTCATCAGATTCTGCAGATTGCCGCCGGTACGTTGGGCATCGATGTACACCGTGCGCAGCCCGGCCTTTTTCGCGTACTGCCAGATCGACGGCAGCGTGCTGTTGATGCGCATGTAGTCGGCGCGAGTACCGCCGTAGCGCAGCGTGACGTTGGTGTCGGCGCTGCAATTGGCGATGGATGCCGCATAGCCGTAGTTGAAAATGGCGACGCCGGGGTGCGCCTGGTTGAGGTTGCTGTGCACACCGAACGGCGCGTTGATATCGAGGTAATTGCCGGAGATGCTTTCGTCGATGATCAGCACGATGTCATGCCCGACCGCCGTCGAAGCGCGCGCCAGCGTCACCGGCTCACGCGGGCCGACGGTGTTGTGCAGCGCTTCGTAGGCAAACAGGTTCAGATAGGCCAGCGGCGTGTACATGATCGGCAGGCCACGGGCGCCCTCGCCCGCCCGCAAAAACAGCACCGCGCTGAGCAGCAGCACGCCACACACCGGCGCCGCTACGCGCAGGGCATTGGGCACCACCAGTGCATGCCGCGGTTTGAGGCCAATGCCCAACAACAGCAACAAACCGCTGAGCGCACCGTGCAGGATCGCGTCACGGTACTGATACGCCGCTTCCTGGATGAAGCCACCGGAGTAGACCAGCGAGACGAAGCTGCTATAGCTGAGATAATCGGCCGTGACCCGCGTATAGACATCAAAAAACACTGCTGAGACAAACATCGCCAATGCGAATAAATGCCGAATGAGTGTCTGCCGTATATACGCCGTTAGATATAACGCTAAAGTCAGCGCCAAAAACATCGCGCCAAAAAGAAGTGCAGCAAAACCGAAGCCGATAGCATTTAACCGATCAATGTAATATTCGCAATAAAGCAGCAAATAAATAACTAAAAGCAGTTCTTTCAAATATCGAAACATGGCATTCCGCTCGCGCAAAAACGGCAGAGGGTCAAGAGATTGTCGGTCAAAATCTGACACTAGCACCCGGCCATCAAAGCGCAAGAAATGGCTGACTTTTCGTAAAAGCGTCAAAAAACCGATGACTCAAATCTGACACACTCAAGTTGCTGAAAGCCTTTAATTTCGCGGGCTTCGACCGTTTATCGCTTTCTTTTAAATGTGAAAAAAGCGTCAAGGACGGGACAAATCCAGCAATAGCAAGTACTTGATGGCCAATCGCCCCCAAAATTGGGGCTGTTATACAGGTGCAACATGTCATTTTGCTGACACGCTTTTCCCACCCTGCGCTATACCCCTTTTGACAGTCTCATTTCGAACTCTTTCCACCGTCTTACGAGGCACGCCAATATGGACGTGAGCGTATTTGGTACGGGCTATGTTGGCCTGATACAAGCAGCGGCACTTGCCGATGTTGGACATCGTGTTCTTTGCGTGGATATAGACCCGAATAAAATCAAGCAACTGCAACAAGCAGTTCCACCAATCAGTGAACCGGGATTATCCAGCACCCTGGAAGAAAACATTAAAGCCGGGCGTTTGTTGTTCAGCACCCAGGCCAGTGATGCCGTCGAGCACGCCGAGCTGATCTTCATCGCCGTGGGCACGCCGGCCGACGAGGATGGCTCTGCCGACCTCAGCCACGTGCTCAACGTTGCTCGCCAGATCGCCTCGCACATGGAAGCGGATCGCACGCTGATCATCAAATCCACGGTGCCGGTCGGCACGGCCGATCAGGTGCTGGCCACGGCCACCAGCGAACTGCTGCGTCGCGGCAAAACCGAGCTGACCGTGCGTGTGGTTTCCAACCCGGAATTCCTCAAGGAAGGCAGCGCCCTCGCCGATTGCATGCGCCCGGACCGGATCATCGTCGGCACCCGCGACGACGAGGCCCGCGAGCAGATGAGCGAGCTGTACGCGCCGTTCTGCCGCAACCACGAAAAACTGATGTTCATGGACAACCGCAGCGCCGAGCTGACCAAGTACGCGGCTAACGCGATGCTCGCCACGCGCATCAGCTTCATGAACGAGCTGGCCAACCTCACCGAGCTGCTTGGCGCCGACATCGAAGCGGTGCGTAAAGGCATCGGTTCCGACCCGCGCATCGGCTACCACTTCATCTATCCGGGCTGCGGCTTCGGTGGCTCGTGCTTTCCCAAAGACCTGCGCGCCCTGCTGCACACCGCCGAACACAACGGCATGCCGTTGAAATTGCTGCGCAGCGTCACCGACGTCAATGACAGCCAGCGGCACATCCTGTTCAGCAAACTGAAAGCGCAATTTCCCCAAGGCCTGGCCGGCAAGTCCATTGCGGTCTGGGGCCTGGCGTTCAAACCGAACACCGACGACATGCGCGAAGCCCCCAGCCGTTATCTGATGGATGCGCTCTGGGCCGAGGGCGCCAGCGTGCAGGCCTACGACCCGGAAGCCATGTCCGAATGCCGACGCCTCTACGGCTACCGCAATGACCTGCATCTGTGCGCGACCCGCGACGACACCCTCGAAGACGCCGATGCGCTGGTGATCTGCACCGAATGGAAAAACTTCCGCGTGGTCGATTTCGAACTGCTCGCGCAAAAGCTGCGCTCGAAGGTGATCATCGACGGCCGCAACCTCTACAACCCCGAACAAGTGGCCGCCGCTGGCCTGCACTACAGCGGCATCGGCCTGCGCCACATCGCTCCCGAAGGGCTGCGGCCATGAAAATTCTGGTCACCGGTGCGGCCGGTTTCATTGGTGCCCATTGCGTGTTGCGGCTGATGCGCGATGGCCACGCGGTGGTCGGCCTGGATAATTTCAACGCCTACTACGACCCGCAACTCAAGCATGATCGCGTGCAATGGGTGCGCGAGCAGGTTGGCGATTTCCCGCTCGCCACGGTTGACCTGGCCGATGCCTCGGCCATCGAAGCGCTGTTTGTCCGCGAACGCCCGCAAGTGGTGATTCACCTCGCGGCGCAGGCCGGCGTGCGTTATTCGCTGGAAAATCCACGGGCGTATCTGGACAGCAACCTCAGCGGCTTCCTGAATATTCTGGAAAGCTGCCGGCATCACCCGGTCGAGCATCTGATCTACGCCTCGTCGAGTTCGGTGTACGGCGCCAACCAGCACACGCCTTACTCGGTAAAGGACGGCGTCAATCACCCGCTGTCGCTGTACGCGGCGACGAAAAAAGCCAATGAACTGATGGCGCACAGCTACAGCCACCTGTTCGGCATTCCCAGCACCGGGCTGCGCTTTTTCACCGTGTACGGGCCATGGGGCCGGCCGGACATGTCGCCGATCCAGTTCGCCCGGGCGATCACCGACGGCACGCCACTGAAGCTGTTCAATTACGGCGAACACCAACGCGACTTCACCTACATCGACGACATCGTCGAAAGCATCGCCCGCCTTGTCGAACATGCGCCGCACGCCCATCCGGAATGGGACCGCGAACATCCCGATGCGGGCACCAGCATGGCGCCGTGGTGCCTGTTCAACATTGGCGGCCACCACCCGGTGGAACTGAAAACCTATCTGGCGCTGATGGAGAAACACCTCGGCCAGAAAGCCCTTGTCGAGCTGTTGCCACTGCAACCGGGCGACGTGCTCAACACCTGTGCCGAGACCGACGATCTGGCCCAGGCCACCGGATTCCAGCCACGCATAGAGCTGGATGAAGGACTTGGACGCTTCATCGCATGGTTTCGCGACTACTACCCGACTGCCTATCGCCCACGCGCCGCTCGCGGCTGAACATCAGCGGAGGACTCCATGACTGGACATGAAAAAGGTGTACCGATCCAACAACTGCAGCGCGACAAGCGCATGGATCCTGAGCAGCGAATGCGCCTCGACGCAGCGATTCATCGCCAGGGTCGCGGTTGGTTCACGGGCCGCGATGGCGGTCGCCCGTGGCAACTGTCACGCACCAACCGCGTGGTCGCCTGCCTCGGTGCGCTGATGATTCTGCTGCTGATTTCGCCGCTGCTGCTGGGCCTCGCGCTGGCCATCAAATACTCCAGCAAAGGCCCGGTGATGTTCGTGCAGAAACGCACCGGCTACCGCGGCCGCAAATTCGGCATGTACAAATTCCGCACCATGGTCGCCAACGCCGAAGAATTGAAAGAGTCGCTGCGTCACCTGAACAAACACGGTGCCGACGCCATCGACTTCAAGATTGACCAGGACCCACGCATCACCGGCATCGGCGGTTTTTTGCGGCGCACCAGCCTCGACGAACTGCCCAACCTGATCAATGTAGTGACCGGCGACATGCGCCTGGTCGGCCCGCGTCCGACCTCGTTCAACGCCTACCGCTACAAGGACAGCCACCTCGCCCGTTTGGCGATTTACCCCGGCATGACCGGCCTCTGGCAGATCTCCGGGCGCAGCAACATCGACTTCGACCAGCGCGTTGAGTTGGACCTCAGCTACATCGCCGAGCAGAGCCTTTTGCTTGATCTGAAGATCCTGTTGAAAACCCCTTTCAAAGTATTCAGCGGCCACGGAGCAAGCTAATGGACGGTTCAACGAATAAAAGCCTGAGCATTGCCAATCCCAGCGAATCGAACCTGACCTCGACCGTGCTGGATCTCGATCTGCGGATCCTGTTCCTAACCGCCGCCAACCCCGGCGCGGGTACCACCACCAGTGCGCTGGCGCTGGCCAGCCAACTGGCGCAAATGAGCAGCGGCCAAGTGCTGTTGGTCGATGCCAGCCAGTCGGCGAGCAACCTCACCCAGCAACTGAACCTGAGCAAGGAGCGCGGCCTGCGCGACTTGCTGTTCAACCCGGACAACCCGCCGCTGTTGCAGGACTGCGT
This sequence comes from Pseudomonas sp. NPDC089741, assembly GCF_044748825.1. Lineage (NCBI taxonomy): Bacteria > Pseudomonadati > Pseudomonadota > Gammaproteobacteria > Pseudomonadales > Pseudomonadaceae > Pseudomonas > Pseudomonas sp. NPDC089741. Next base: position 18,152 of record NZ_JBIVGT010000036.1, read on the forward strand.
GGTGCAGGTGTCGAGCCTGCCCTTCCACGTGCTGCCCAATGGTCGGCCGATCCGCACCATGGAACACCTGACCGCCGAGCGCCTGAGCCCGTTGCTCGACCAGTTGGGCAGCCAGTACCGCTTCGTGGTGATTGACGGCGACGCGGTGTATTCCGCCGCTGACACGCTGGTCATCAGCACCCAGGTCGATGGCGTGGTGTTTGTCGTGCGCGCCGAGGACACCCGCTGGGAAGTCGCCCAGGCCGCCGTGCAACGCCTGACTCAGGCCGGGGCAAAAGTGGTCGGCAGCGTGTTCAACCGGCGCAAGTACTACATGCCCAAATGGCTTTACAAAAACCTCTAAGCGAACGCGAAGGATGACGCCATGAACGCCAAGATTCTTGTGCTGCTGATGCTGCCGCTTGCAGGTTGCTCCAGCAATTCCGAAACCCAGAACATGCCGGTGAATATCCTCACCGCCACCCCGGCCAACGCCCAGGCCACCGATATGCCGAAGATCGAGCAGACCCTGCGCCCGCAGGATGTGCTGGATGTGATCTTCCATATCAGCACCAGCGGCTCGGACGCTTATCGCGTGCAGTCGGGTGACCAGATCGGCCTCAACTTTACCGCTGCCAGCCAGCTCAACGGCAATCAACTGGTGCTGCCCGACGGCACCATCGAACTGCCGGGCGCCAACACTTCGGTGAAAATTGCCGGGCTGACCAGTGATCAGGCGCGCGAGGAAATCCAGCGCGCCTATCAGCGCAAACAACTGTTCCAGCCCAACCGCAATCAGTTGACCGTGCAGATCATCAGCCCGCTGACCAATGAGCAGAACCTGAAAAGCGCGCTGAACCACCCGGCCACCGGCATGAGCCGCGAGATCACCGTCGGCACTGACGGCTATGCGAGTTTCCCGGAAATCGGCGCCGTGCCGCTGCAAGGCATGACTGTCAATCAACTGGAAACCTTCCTCAACAAGAAGTACGCGCAACTGCCCGGTCGGATGACCGTGGACGTGCTGCTGAAATCCACCGCAGGCAACGAAATCTATGTGCTCGGCGAAGTCGGCCAACCGGGTTCCTACCCGATCCGCCGGCCGGTCTCGGTGCTTGAAGCACTGACGCTGGCGCGTGGCACCAATGCCAAGGCGCGGCTCGATTCGGTGGTGATCATGCGCCGCAACGGCAATCAGGTGCAGGCGGTGCGTTATGACGTCGAGAAGGCTCTGTCGGGCGAGGCGCCGCAAATCGCCTACCTGCAACCGGACGACATGCTCTACGTGCCGAAAACCAAACTGGCCAGCGCCGGCGAACTCGCCCGGCAATTGGCAGACGTTGTGTTGTTCCAGGGTGTTGGCCTGAGTTTCGGCTATCGCCTGGACAACAAAGACGACAACAGCAACTGACTCTCAGGTGACCGACATGAATCCAAAGGAAAACTACCTGCATGAGTTCTTCAGGATCTTCTTTGCCAACAAGCAACTGGTGAAGCGTGTCTTCCTGATCTTTGCAGTGATCGCCCTGCTCCTGCCGCTGGTGCTCAAACAGAGCTTCGATATCACCGCGCAGGTCATCGTGCAGTCGAAAAAACTCTCCCAGGGTGACGCCACCACGTCGCTCACGGTGGACAACGCCACGTTCATTCCGCCGTCGCTGGCGGACATGGAAACCGAAAGCAACATCCTCCGTTCCCCAGCGTTGATCCGCCAGACCATCAGTGAACTGCGCGCTAAGGGTGAATACACACCTTCGCCGGGTATCTTCAGCAAACTGGTGGCCGAACCGTTCAAGCGCTACATCAGTTCGCCGCTACGCCAGTATGTGATCAATCCAGTGCGCAGCGTGCTTGGGCTGGAGACCGATCCTGTGCGTGACACGGCGCTCGACGCCCTCACCCAACAAGCCATCGACAGCCTGAAAATCGAGACCCTGCCCGGCTCCAACGTGATCTCGATCGTCTACAGCTTCCCCGATCCGCATCAGGGCACGACGTTTGTCAGTGCGCTGCTGCAGAACTATCTGGTCAGCCGTCAGGCGCTGCAATCGATCGACTTGCCGCAGTCCTTCTACGAGACCAAAAAGCATCTGTATCAAGTGCGCATCGATGGTCTGGAAGGTAATCGTCAGGCCTTGCTGGAAAGTGTTGGCGCTTCGGATCCGAAGGAAGAAATCACCTTCCGCCTCAACGCGATCAATACCGAAGAACAAGCGCTGAACCTCTACCGCGATCGCCTGCTGCAAAGCCAGCGCTGGCTCGAATACCTGAAAACCGCGCTGGCCGCTGCGAGCACTAACAAGCTCAACGACTACACCTTTCCCTACACCTTCACCACCACCGTCGACAACGTCGCGTTCGAGGATCGTGAGATCAAGCAAATGGGCGAACAACTGACCACCCAGGTCAGCCGCTACATGAATGATCTGGCGGTGTTCCAGCCAAGCAGTGAGCCGATGCTGCTGACCCGTGAACAGATTGCCCGCACCCGTGGCCAGTTCCTCAAAGTGGTGAGCAACCGCATTCAGGAACGCACCAACGATCTGGCCGTGGTGCAACAGGTGATCGATCAGAAAACCGCGCGCATCACTGAGTTCAAGAACCGCATCCACGAGTTGCAGCAGACCCAGAGCAAACTGCGGCAGATGGACACCGAGATCGATGCGATGCACGCCGCGTTCTCGACCTACGCCCAGCGCTTCGCGGAAAGCAGCACCACCCGCTCGCTCAGCGACGATCTGTCCAACGCGCGGGTGCTCAGCCCACCGTTCGAACCGACCGAAGCGGCGTTCCCGAAACCCGGCCTGATCATTCCGTTCGGCTTGTTCACCGGGTTGTTGCTGGCGATTGCCCTGGTCTACGTGCGTGAGTTCTTCGATCACCGTTTCAAACACCCGGCGCAAATCAGCCACGAGCTGGGCGTACCGGTGCTGTTGGTGATCAACGATCAGAACGTGCTGCCAAGCAACCCGCACAAGAACTGGACAGTGCCGAGCTTCCTGCACTGGGTGCGCAATTGAACACCGCGCCATCCCCTGTTGCCGCGCTGCCGATCATTCATTTGCTCAGCAGCGGCGGTTTCTATGGGGCCGAGCGGATGTTGCTGGATCATTGCCTGGCGACGCCGGGGCAGCATCAGGTGCTGTTCCTCGACGCGCCACCAGACTTGATCCAGCGCTTTCGCGAGGCCGGGGTGGACTGTCGCGGCTGTGCCGGGCTTGGGGAGTTGCTGCGGCACTTGCGTCAGCGTCGCGGTGAAAAGCCGCTGATCAATACGCACAACTTCAAAGGTCTGCTGTTCGGCTGGGTCGGCGCGACGCTGTTGCGCCTGCCGCTGGTGATTACTCAGCACGGTTTTACCCCGCGCAGTCGCAAGCAGAAGTTCTACACCTGGCTGAGCCTGCAACTGTGCCGCACGGCGTCGGTGGATCGGGTGGTCTGCGTGGCGGAAAGCATCGCCACGCTGCACCGTCAGGCCAGCGTCCGGGCGGACAAGTTACAGGTGATCCCCAACGGCTTGCCGGCGGCTGCGGCGCTGGTGCCGGATGCCGATCGGCAACGCTGGCTGGCCGGCTACGTCGGCCGCTTGAGCAGCGAGAAAGGCCCGGATCTGTTTCTCGATGCGTTGATCGCGCTGTGTCATCAACATCCGCAACTGGATGCGGTGATGCTCGGCGATGGCCCGGAACGCGAGGCGTTGCAGGCGCGAATCGACAACGCCGGTCTGCGCGAAAGGATTCGTTTGCCCGGTTACCAGATCGCCATGCAGCCGTGGTGGCAGCAACTCGATGCGCTGGTGATCAGCTCGCGCACCGAAGGTACACCGATGATTTTGCTCGAAGCCATGCAGGCCGGAGTGCCGGTGGTGGCGTTCGCCGTCGGCGGGATTCCCGACGTGCTGCAAGACCGCCACAACGGTCTGCTCGCCGCACCGACCGACACCGCCGCCCTCGCCCGTCAGCTCGACACGCTGCTGACCGAGCCGAAGCTGGCCGCACAGCTGCGCGACAACGCAAAACGCACGCAACAGGATCGCTACGACCTCAAGGCCTTGGCCGAACGCTGGTCGCAGCTGTACATCCGCACGGCACGGGAGGCACGCGCATGATTTTCCCGCTCTCGATCGTCAGTTTGCTCGGTCTGGTCTGCATCGCCCTGCTGGCCAGCCCTTATCCGTATCTGGCGCCGGGAGTGGTGCTCGGCCTGGTGGGTTTTGCTGTGCTGTATCGCAAACCGACCTGGGGCCTGCTGGGCATTGCCGCACTGGTGCCGTTCGAAGGTTTCTTCAAGGACAGTTCGTTTTCCGGGAGCAAATTGCTCGGCGCAGGGCTGGCGGTGATCCTGATGCTGCAACTGGCGCTGCACCAGATTCCGTCGGAGCGTCTGCGCAGCAATAGCTGGCGCTACCTCATCTGGTTCATGGTCCTGTACTTTCTCAGCCTGCTCGATACCGATGACATGGGCATGTCGCTGGGGCATCTGCGTGAACTCAGTGTCGGTCTGATTCTGTTTGTCATCACCTTGTTGATTGGCCGCGAACTCAACCTCGACCTGTTCGCCCGCCTCGTCACCCTCGCCGTCAGCACCACCTGTGCGATGGCCATGTTCTCGACCAAATTCCAGGATCAGGGCCGCGCCGCCGGCTTGCTCGAAGACCCCAACGCCTTCGCCCTGCTGATCGCTTTTGCCGTGCCGATGGGCCTGCTGCTGGTGATTCGCAGCCCGAACCTGCTGCACCGCTTGTTCTGGGGCGGTTGCTGCCTGCTGTTGCTCGGCGGCATGACCAAGACCGAATCGCGCTCGGGTCTGGTGGTGTTGGCCTTGAGCCTGCTGATCGGCTGCTGGCATTACCGCACGCAACTGACGCGGATTCGCCCACGGCATCTGGGCTTTGCCATGCTCGGCGCGGCCATCGTGATTCCGCTGGCGATTTACGCGATGCCCGCCGGTTACCTTGCGCGCATCCAGTCGCTGAGTGTGTTGAGCGCTGGCGCCAAGGGCCACGACGACGAATCCCTCGGCCGCCGCGCGTCGTACATCGTCGTCGGCAGCCAGATGATCCGCGAGAACCCGCTGCTCGGCTCTGGCCCCGGCACCTTCCCGCTGCATTACGCGACCACTGGCTACGCCAAGGCGTTTTCCGCCAACCGCAAGATCGGCGACTTGTACCGCCGCGCGCACAACACCTATCTGGAAATTTTCAGTGAGCTGGGCGTTCCTGCCGGGCTGTTGTTCGTCGGCATGCTCGGCCTCGGTTTGTACAACCTGATTCGCGCACGAGCGGCGTGGATGTTGCGCCGCGATTCGTATCAAGCAGACCTGATGACCCACCTCGGTGTGAGCTTCCTGTCGTTGACGCTGTTCCTGATGTTCCTCAGCGCGCCGAACCAGAAATACGTGTGGATCATGCTCGCGCTGACCAGCGTGCTGCGCCTGAAAGCCGAGCAGGCACCGCTGACCACGGAGACGAAGGCATGAGCCGGATCAGCATCGTCATCCCGATGTTCAACGAGGCCCGGCACATTGGCCGGACCTTGCTCGCTGCGCAAAAAGCCGCGTTCGCCGCCAGTGTCGAGTGCGAGCTGATCGTCGTCGATAACGGCTCAAGCGATGACGGCCCGCACATTGCCCGCCAGTTCGGTGCGCAGGTGCTGGAACTGCCGGGGTTGTTGATCGGCGCGCTGCGCAATCGCGGCACGGCCATCGCCAGCGGTGAGTGGCTGGCGTTTATCGATGCCGACATCGAAATGCCCGAAGACTGGCTCAAGCCGCTGTTCGAACTGGAGGCCAGCGGCCAGGCCGATGTTTTCGCCCTGGATCTGCACACCCCCGCCGAAGCGCCGTGGTACGCCACCGCGTGGCAACGCCGGACCTTGCGCGTATCCTCGCAAACCTCCCACGCCGTGGATTGGCTACCCAGCGCCAACCTGCTGATGCGTCGGCGCTGGTTCGACAAGATTGGCGGCTTCAACGAAACCCTGCGCACCGGCGAAGACAAAGAGTTCACCCTGCGCCTGCACGAACAAGGCGCGCGGCTGCTGTTGATCAACAACAGCGTCGCCCTGCACTGGGGTTACGAAATGAACTGGCGCGAGTGGATGGGCAAGGAGATGTGGCGCCAGGGCAGTCATCTGCAACTGCTGCGCACCCACGGTTTCAGCCTGCGCCTGCTGCGTTTCCCGATGCTCTCGCTGCTGGTGTGGTTGCTGGATTTTCTGGCGATTTCGGCGCTGTTCAATGGCTTCCCGCATCACGCGGCGATCATGGTCGCGATCACCAGTTTACCGGGGCTGGTGCTCAGCCTGCGCCAGAGCGCCAAACACCACGATATCGGCCTGACTCTGCAACTGTGGGGCCTGCACTGGGTGCGTCTGCATCTGGCCGGCGCTGCATTCATCTTGAGTCTGTGTCATTGGAACGCCAGGAGGCCTGCCCGTGGCTGAGTTCATTTTCTGGATGTGCCTGTTGTTGCCAGTCTACGCCTACGTCGGCTACCCGCTGCTGCTGACGCTGGTGGCGCCGCTGTTCCCGGCCTGGCGCCACACCCCGGCGCCGCCGCTGAACGTCAGCATCGTGATTGCCGCACACAATGAGGCGCGGCATATCGAGCACAAGTTGCGCACGTTGCTGGCGCAGGATTATCAGCCGGCGACCCTGCAGATCATTCTCGCCAGCGACGGCTCGACCGATGACACCGTGGCGTGCGCGCACAAGATCGTTGATCCGCGCATCACCGTCCTCGATCTGCCGCGCCAGGGCAAAGCGGCAACGCTGAATGCCGGCGTAGCGCTGAGCAGCGGCGACATTCTGGTGTTCACCGACGCCGACAACCAATGGTCGCGCGAAACCCTCGGCTACTTGCTTGCGCCGCTGAATGATCCGCAGGTCGGCGGCTGCGCCGGGCACATGGTCATCCCGGTGACTGGCGGTGGCTTGAGCGTCGGCGACAGTCTCTATCGGCATTACGAAGGCTGGCTGCGCCGGGTCGAGAACCGCACCGGCTGCATGGTCTCCGCCGACGGCGCCCTGCTCGCCTTGCGCCGCGAGTTGTTCCAAAACGTGCCGGCCGAGGTCAACGACGATTTCTTCATCAGCACCTGCGCACCGGTGGCGCACAAGCGCATCGTCTACGTGCCGGAAGCGCAAGTGATCGATCACGGCGTCGATGAAGCGGACAAGCAATTTCGCCGGCGCCAACGCGTCACCGTCGGCGGTCTGCAAAGCCTCGCCCAGCGTCGCGAGCTGCTCAATCCATTGAAATATGGCCTGTATTCGATTGCCTTGATCAGCCACAAACTGATCCGCCGACTCGCACCGATCCTGTTGCTGCCGCTGCTGCTGAGCAACTTCTGGCTGTGGGACGACCACGGTTTCTATCGCCTGGCCCTGATCGCGCAACTGTTCGGCTACGCCATCGCGATTGCCGGGCTGCTGGATTCGCAACACCGTTTGCCGAAACCCTTCCGCCTCGCCGCGTTTCTGCTGGTCACCCTTGCCGGGATGAGTCTCGGCCTGTGGCAGTTCCTGCGCGGCCAGCGGTATGCCCAGTGGAATCCTGAACAGAACCGTTAAGAGGACCGAAGCCATGGCGATCAAACAATTAATAAAACGCACCAGTGGCTGGCTCTATCTCAATTCATCCGTGGGCCGCAACCAGTTGCACGGCGCCGGGGTGATTCTGATGCTGCACCGGGTGCTGGCCAACGACCGCGCCGCCGACCTGCCGCATCGCAATGAATTGTGCGTCGGGCCGAAAGCCTTCGAGCATTTGCTGGTGTGGCTGCGCAAACATTTCGATTGCGTGCCGCTGATGGAAATCCTCCAGCCCAACTCGTTGCGCACCGAGCGTCCACGGGTGGCACTGACCTTCGATGACGGCTGGCGCGACAATGCGGTCAACGCCTTCCCGTTGCTGCAAAAACATCAGGTACCGGCGAGTATTTTTCTCTCCACCGATTTCATTGGCAGCCGTCAGCGTTTCTGGTGGGAAAGCCTCGGCGAAACCCTCTGGGGCAGCCACGGCGACAAGGCGCGGATGCACCTGATCGAATGCCTGCACAGCCTGCATCACCCGTTGCCGGTATTGCTCGATGACATCGACGTCGACCGGCGCAGCCTGGCGCTGCTGCATTACCTGCAAGGGTTGAAGTCGATTGACCCGCAGGAGCTGGAACGGCTGACCGATGAATGTCCACAGGAGTCGCAACCGCAAGCGCTGGATTGGCATCAAGTGCGCGCGCTGGAGGCTTCCGGTCTGGTGCGCTTCGGCCCGCACGGTGCCAGCCACGCGATCCTCACCGGCCTCGACGATGTGCGTTTGGACGAAGAAATCACTCGCAGCCGCGATGCCCTGTACAACGGCTGCAACCGGCCATTGCCGGTGTATTGCTACCCCAATGGCGACAACGATGAACGCGTACGCCAACAGATCGCCAGCCATGACTATCCGTTTGCGCTGGGCACCGGCACCGGCATTTATCGCGGCGAAGGCGATCCGCTGAACCTGCCGCGTTTCGGTGTCAGCCAGCGCACCGCGCGCAATCCCGAACTGCTGTCGTGGCGGATATTTCGCGGGGCGCGGCCATGAGCCGAGGCAACTACCTCAGGCATCTGGCGCTGAGCATGGGCACCAAACTGGCGATGATCGCCCTGCGCTTGCTGCGCAACGTGCTGCTGGCGCGGATTCTCGGGCCGAGTGAGCGCGGGCTGTTTGCGTTGCTCAGCACCTTGCCGGATCTGATCAGCGCGGCCACCAGTGGCGGCTTGAATTCGGCGGTCGGCTATCAAGCGGCCAAGCAACGGCCGATGGGTTTGCTGCTCAGTCAGGTGTTGGTGTTCGGTTGTTTGCTGGCGGCGTTGCTGACCTTGCTGGTAGTGGCGTTGGTGCGCGAATTCGGCACTGAACTGGATATAACGATGCAGCTTGGCTTGCTCGCCTGGCTGTTGCTGCTGGCGGTGCCGCTGACCGTATTGAAAAGTGGTTTGCTGACACTGCACAACGCCTCCGGCGGCGTGGTGGCGTTCAATGCCTTGCGTCTGGTCGAGTCGCTGGCGCCGCTGCTGCTGTTTCTTGCGCTGTTCTGGATGTGGAAAAGCGCTGCCCTCGAAGCGGCGCTGATCAGTTGGCTGGCCGGGATCAGTCTGGTGGTGCTGGTCGGTTGGGTCTGGCTCAAACGTGCGCAGCCGTTGCAGTTGCAATGGGACCGCGCCAGCCAGAAAGAACTGCTGCGCTACAGCGCGCGCAGTCATCCGGATCTGCTCTTCCAGCAAGTGATCCTGCGTTCGGATTACCTGTTTATCGGCGCCCTGCTCGGCAGCACCGCACTCGGTCATTATGCGATGGCCAGCGCTGCCGCCGAATTGCTGCTGATCGTCCCGGAAGCGGTGACCACACCACTGATGAAACGCCTGCTGCAACAGGACGAAGGCATGGACAAGGTCACACCGCTGGCCCTGCGTTTGACGGCGACGGTGATGCTCGGCGCCTGCCTGACCATGGCGGTGATTGGCGAATGGCTGATCGTCACGCTGTTTGGTGCGGCGTATCAGCCGGCGTATCCAGCGCTGCTGGCGTTGCTGCCAGGGCTGTTGGGTCTGTGCTACGCGAGCATCCTGCGTCTCGATTTGCTCGGCAAGAATCGTCCCGGCACGGTGTCGTTGCTGATGGGGCTGGGCGCGCTGCTGAATCTGGCGCTGAACCTGGTGATGATTCCGGCGTACGGGATTGTCGGTGCGGCGGCGGCTTCGTCGATTGCCTATCTGGCGGTGACCGTGGCGATGCTGGTGCTTTATTGCCGTTTGAGCGGCGTGCCGTTCTGGCAAACGCTGATCATTCTGCCGCGCGACGTCATGCCGATGTGGCTGATGCTGCAACGGAAAACCGCATGAAAGGCCTGGCGCTGCTGCTCGGTCTCGGCCTGTCGCTGGACGCCTTTGCGGCGTCGATGCGTTGGGGCGAGATCCGTGACGGCAGTCTGTATCTGCAAGCCGATCGGCCGGACACGGTGACCGTGCGCTGGACGCCGGCGTGGCAGGCCGAGGCCAATGAAGAGCATCTGTATCTGCTCGATGGTCAGGGCAAACTGGCGGGTGACCGGTTTATAAAAGCCAGCGAAGTGCGTGGCAGTCAGAGCTGGCCGCTACTGCCCGGCGCGGCCAGTTATCGGCTGGAGATTACTGGCTACAGCTTCCGCAATTACCGCGTCGAACACGACGAGCGCACGGTGGCGTTGTTCGCCCCGGCAAAAGTGCATTTCAGCGCCGACACGCACAATGGCGACGAGTTGTATTTCAAGGTCGCGCCGGGTGAACACGCGGTGCTGGCGGGCAAGTTTCATGGCGGCGTCAGTGGTTTGCAGGCGCAGCGGGTCGGCGATGATCAGCAACTGACGCTGGCGCTGAAACCCTATCGCGCCTATTGGCAGTTCGATCAACTTGCCCTGCCGGTCAGCGAACGCGAACAGATCTGGCGCCTGCGTCTGCAAGGCAGCGGCAAAGCGGCTTTTTGGCTCGATGGCACGGCCAATCTGTTTGCGCAGAATCCGCAGCAACTGAAAGCGCTGCGTGAAGACGCCGGGCAGACCCGCTTGACCCTGCACGATAAAGTTCTCGGGCGCACGCCGGATCTCGGCATCGCCCTGCCCTACGTGATGCCGCCGCCCGCCAGTCATGCCGCGCTTGATGCGCTGAAACCGACGGCGGCGAGTTACTACAGTTTTGTCGATGTGATGGCGAAGAATGCACATTTCGAAGATGCGTTCCGGCAGGTGTATCAGGATCGTTTCGGCATCAAGCAGGACATTACCCTGCTGGCCGGCAGTCAGCGTCAGGCCGATCTGCGCGCCGATGTGCAAAGCAACAGCGGCCTCGACGCGTGGCTGGCCGGCACTCGTGCGCTCGGTGGCAAAGGTACGCACTACATCGGTTTTGCCGATGAGCCGAACCTCAACTATTCCAGCTACGCGCAATATCAGGCGATTTTCACCAGCATGGCCCGCCAGGTGCGCAGCGATCCGGCGAATGCCAAGGCTGGCGTACGCATCGCCATGCCGGCCAGTTCGCGCCTGGTCAACGGGCCGTTCGCCGATAACGCGGCGAGCAAGCGCGGGATCGACTGGGCGCGGCGCTTGCTCAGCGAATCGGGCGATCAGGTCGATGCGCTGGCGTGGCACGAATGGATGATCCGCGACCTGCTCGCCACCCGCGTCTACCGCGACAGCGTGCATCGCGCCGCCGAACTGGTCGGCCTCGACGCCAAGGGTCAGCCGCGCAAAGCCTTGCTGCTCGACCAGACCAACATGTCCAGCGGCTCCAGCCTCAGCCCCTACGATCAGGAAACTCACTACGCTTCGCTGTGGTGGGCTTCGGTGGTGATCAACGCTTCGCAGGATGGCTTGCTGAGCATGCTCAACTGGTTCCAGGCCGCCGATGAGCCACAGTATCCCAAGGGTATGTTGCGGGTTGTGGGCGACGACCATTTCGAGTTGAAACCGGTCGGTCTGGCCCAGCAATTCATCGCACAGCACTGGCTGCATCAGGTGCTGTGGCTGGAAAACGATGCGTTCGAAGTCGACGTGCTGGCGATGGCCGGCGACGATCAGCGTGGCTTGCTCGGGGTGAACAAAGGCACGCGTCTGCAACGTGTCGACTTGAGCGGCGCCAAATGCCCGCTGAACAACGGCGCCCTGCGCTACTTCGGCGCCGACAACCGCAGTCGCGACGCGCCGTTTACCTGCCGCGATGGACGCGTGAGCTTTGAGTTGCCGGGACAAACCCTGTTTGCACTCAGCTGGATCGCGTCATGAAGCCAATTGCGAACATTCATGAGAAAGGCCAGGCGAACTTTAACCCCGATGTGATTGAGCTTTTGTGGCGAGGGGATTTATCCCCGTTCGGCTGCGCAGCAGTCGTCGCTTCTTATCCTGTTAAAGCGGGGCCGCTTCGCAGCCCAACGGGGATAAATCCCCTCGCCACAGGAGTTCTCTCAACAATTGGGGTCGCTGCGCCGAAAGGTTCAGGAGCACACACCATGGGCATCGTCAGCAAACTCAGCGAACACATCAAGCAAAAAGGCCTGCGCGCCACTTTGGCGAAAGCCTGGAAACACTACGTTTTTTCCCATCAGGAACTGCTGTGGATGGAGCGCGATCTGGTCAGCCCGGTGCCACCGCACAGCCTCAAACCCTACCCGCCGCTGCGGGTGGTGAAAATCACACCGGACAACGCCAGTGCCTTCGCGCGCTACTTCGGCGACCGCGTCGGCACCATGGCCGAACTGGCCAACGAGGGCCACACCGGGCACATGCACCTGGACGATCAGGGCGATGCCGTGGCGTTCATCTGGGGCAGCTCGCGGGACTATTTCGACCGGCATTACTACGGCTGCATGTTCCCGGTGAAACCCGGCGAGTTCTTCGAGTTTGGCGGTGAACTGACACGCGCCTATTGGGGCACCGAGCTGTCGGTGGATCTGCAACTGGAGCTGTGGAAAGCCATGGCCGCGCAAGGCTGCGACAAGGTCGTCGACGTCTGCGAATTTCACAACATTCCGGCGCTCAAGCTGCATTTGCGCATGGGCTATACCGAGCAGAACCGCATCATGAATGTGTACACCCTGTTCGGCCGCTGGCGCTTCTACCGTGAAAGCCGCTACAGCGGCTCACGCCTCGATGCGCTGCGCAAACCGTCCCGTCCACCCGTAACAGCCACGGCGGCCTGAGCCTATGCTGACGCGATTCGAATGGCGCACTTCGCTGTGCGCCGCCGACTTCCCGGCAACTGCGTATGAAGCGCTGCGCCTGCAGGTGACGGATCACACGCCGTTCAACAACCTTGGCTGGTTGTGTGCGGCCGAGCAGGCCCTTGGCGAGGGTGAGCGTCTGCACATCCTGCTGAGTTGGGAGGCGGACGAATTACGCCTGTGCCTGCCGCTGGTGGCGAGTCGCGAGCGCTTTGCTGGCGTGCCGTTTCGGGTCTTGCATCACTTGGGCTATCCGCTGTCGGATCGCCTGGCGCTGTTGTCTTTGCTGGGCAGCGAAGACATGGGCAAGGCGCTGGTGTTGATTCGCCAACGTCTGCCCCACGCAATGCTGCAACTCAATGAGCTGTCCGAACCTGTCGGTGAAGAAAGTGCGCTGACCGAATGGATGGCGCGCAGCTCGACCGGTGAACGAAGGCTGAGTTGTCGGGTGCCGGTGCACCTGATCAGTGAGACCGATCATCAGGAAGTCTCCGGTGACCCACGCTACAAGCTGCGGCGGGCGCGCAAGCGAATTGCCGCGTGTGGTGCCGAAGTGCACCGGATCATTCCCGATGCGATGAGCATGGGGCCGCTGCTGCAGGTCATCAGCGAAGTCGAAGCAGTGAGCTGGAAAGGTGATGAAGGTGTGGGGATTTTCGCCGGTGAACGCAGTCGACAATTGATCGAACGCGCCTTCACCGCCCTCGCCGGCCAAGGTCTGGTGCGCGTGGTGACGCTGGAGTTGAACGGGCGTTGCATCAGCTATCGCCTCGGTCTGCTCGAACAGGGTCGGCTCTACGATTACAACCTCGCCTTCCTGCCGCAATACGCCGATCTGGGCAGCGGTCGGGTGTTGCTGGAAGAGTGGATTCGCTGGGGCCTGGATGACCACTGGCGCTGGATCGACGCTTCACGCGTCAGTCTGGAAAACTCCAGCCATCAACTGCACGAACGCATGAGCGGACAACTGGAACACTGGCGCTGGAGTTTTTATTCCTGGCGTCCGGGCGGCATCGTCCTCGGTCTGGGCCTGCGCCTGTGGCATCGACTGAAACCGCACGTGCAAGCCTGGCGCGCGCGCCGTGCCGAGCATGCGAAACCCACACTGAAACCTGTCGCAGTCACCACGGAGGGCGAACATGCCTCGCCAAGTCATAGTCAACGCTGACGATTTCGGCCTCAGCCCAAACGAAAACGCGGTGATCCTCGCTGCGTTTCAGGCCGGGGTCATCAGCTCCGCCACGGCCATGGCCAACATGCCGGCGTTTGAAGCAGCCTGCGCAATGGCCCGCCATCCGAGCCTGCAAGGCCGGGTTGGCCTGCACTTCAACCTGACCTACGGTCGCCCCTTGAGCCAAGCGATTCTGGCACGTCGCACCTTCTGCGATGACTTCGGTGTGTTCGACCTGAGCCTGCCGCGCCACAGCTTCTGGCTGGGCCGCGAGGATCGTGAAGCGGTGCGCGAAGAGTTGCAGGCGCAGTGGCAACGTTGCGTCGATCACGGCATGCGCCCCAGCCATATCGACTCTCACCAGCACGTGCACAACATCTGGCCGATTGGCGAGATCGTCGCGCGCTTCGCCGCGCATCAGGGTGTACCGATTCGCCTGGCACGCAATCTGGGGCGCAACCTCAGCCTGCCCAAGCGCGTCTTCAAGGGTTTGCTCAATTGGCGTTTGCAGAATCTGGCCGGTGTGACGGCCGACTATGTGTGCACGCCGATTGACCTGCGCAACGACACTTCGCCGACCGACGGCGTGCTGGAAATCGTCGCTCATCCGACTCAGCTCGGCAGCGATTTTGGTGATGCCTATCTCAATCCCGACGAATCCCTGAGCCGCGTGCTAGAGCAGCGGCTGGCCGGGGTTGCACGGGTTTCCTACACCGATCTGAACAAGGATTTTCTACGCGGTGCCGCAGCACTCGATTGAGTTACATACCTTGCAATACTTTCGAAGATGGCACTTTGAAATGAATTTGCACAGGTGATCTATACCCTCAAAAGCACCATCCACAACACCCGGGCTACGGCCACGGAGGGCATCATGAGCGTCATCGAAAAACTACAAGAACGCATCCGGCAAAAAGGCTTGGGCCGCACTTTCGGCACGCTGTGGAAACGCTACGTGTTCTTCCATTGGGAACTGTTGTGGATGGAACGCGACCTGGTCAGCCCGGTGCCGCCGCACAAACTGCGCCCTTACGATGGGCTGCGCAAAGTCGACATCACCACGGAAAATGCCGGGGCGTTCGCCAAACATTTTGGTGATCGCGTGGAGACCATGGCGGAGCTGGCGGCCGAGGGTCACACCGGGCACATGTACCTCGATGCGGATGGGCATGCGGTGGGGTTTATCTGGGGCAGTCTGCGTGATT
This sequence comes from Pseudomonas sp. NPDC089741, assembly GCF_044748825.1. NCBI lineage: Bacteria > Pseudomonadati > Pseudomonadota > Gammaproteobacteria > Pseudomonadales > Pseudomonadaceae > Pseudomonas > Pseudomonas sp. NPDC089741. Next base: position 33,246 of record NZ_JBIVGT010000036.1, read on the forward strand.
ATCACGACCGTCATTATTACGGCTGCACGTTCGCGGTAAAGCCCGGGGAATTCTTTGAGTTTGGCGGTGAAATGACCCGCGCGTATTTCGGCAGCAGCCTGTCGGTAGATGTGCAGGTGGCGCTGTGGGAAGCGATGGCGGCCAAAGGCTGCAACAAGGTGGTGGATGTTTGCGAGACGCACAATATTCCGGCGCTGAAGCTGCATATCCGCATGGGCTATCACGAGCAGGGGCGTGTGATGAACGTCTACTGCCTGTTCGGTCGCTGGAAGTTTTTCCGGGAGACGCGGTATGAGGGTTCACGGCTGGAACCGCTGCGCAAACCAGGGCGGCCGGTGGTGAGTGCGGCGGCGCGGGCTTGATTCAGATCTGAAATGTTGGGGCGATCATGAGGCCTCTTCGCGAGCAAGCTCAGCTCCCACAAGGGTGCTGCTGTGCGCCGGAGACCCTTGTAGGAGCTGCCGCAGGCTGCGATCTTTTGACTTTGAAGATCAAAAGATCGCAGCCTGCGGCAGCTCCTACAGGTTTCAGATTTTAGTGGCGATGAGGGTAAAGCACATCGGCATCTGCGCTTGCTGATTCAGATACTGGTCATACACCTCTTCCCGATTCGAATGCGCATACTCCTTGAAGTGCGCGATGTTCAGCCCGGCCGCAATCGCACCGCTGAAGATGGCGCCAAGGTTATGCACAAACCAATAAGACTTCGCCGCCTGCTGCTCGACTTTGCCGACGTAGACAATCGGCTCTTCCTGCACAAACGGCTCGGCGCGGAAGTACGAGCTGGCGAGGCGGTACGGATCTTCGCCATCGGGGTCGACCATTTCCAGGAACGGATGAGTTTCGTAGATCACCAGTTTGCCGCCCGGTTTCAGGGTCTTCGCAACGTGGCCGAAGAACTCGCCGATATCGGGCATCCAGTTGAGAACACCGATGGTGATCAGCGCCACGTCGAAGCGATTGTGCAAGGACGCTGGCAGGTGATGGATATCGCTTTCGATGAACTCGGCGTTGTGCGGCGAACGCTTGTTCAGCTCCCGCGCCTGTTCGAGAAACGCCGCCGACTGGTCGACACCGACCACACTGCGCGCGCCGAGCGCGAACAACGAAAGACTCTCGCGACCGTTGTTGCAGCCCAGTTGAATCACATCCTTGCCGTCGACCTCAAGCAACCCGCTCAACGTCTCATCGAGGCAAGAAAAATCCGCCTGCGCAACTTCGCCGAGTAATGCCCGCCAGTCAGGCGAATCCTGGTGATGGCGGGCGGAATCGTTCCACGCCTGTCGATTGCTGTCGATGGCGGTTTTATTGTTGGGCACTTCCATGGCGCACTCCGGACGATGCTCGTGATTGAGCGGATCCGAGTCTAGTTCAGCCCGCCAATCCCGGTTGTTACAAACTTGTAAACCACCCCCCTGTAGGAGCTGCCGCAGGCTGCGATCTTTTGATCTTGTTTTTAAGATCAAGATCAAAAGATCGCAGCCTGCGGCAGCTCCTACAAATGAAGCGATCGTTGCCTACAAATGCCGACGATTTTTCAAGGTTTGATAGAAGACTTGGCTGACTGCTCGCCTGTATCTACTTGGATACAGTCGGGCAATGAATTATCTTATTCGACAAACAGCGGTATTTCAGGCTTGGCACCAATCGGTTCGAGACCTGCGGGCCAAGGTGGCCATCGCCCGCCGCATTGATCGGGCTTCAACAGGAAATCTCGGCGACGTCAGATCGGTGGGTGATGGCGTCTCTGAAATGCGCGTAGATGTGGGTGCGGGCTTTCGGGTGTATTTCACGATGCGTAACGGTGCAGTCATCGTTCTTTTGGCTGGAGGCGACAAATCTTCAAAAAACGCAGACATCCGACGCGCACAAAAAATGGCTAAGGAGGTTTAACCATGAGCCAGACGTTGACGAATTTCGACATGGCAGCACTGCTGGACAGTGACGAAGCCATCAGCGAATACCTGTCTCAGGTACTCGCAGACGGGGATAACGAAGAGTTTCTTCGCGCAATCGGCTACGTGCTCAAGGCGCGCGGGATGACGCAGATAGCCAAAACTTCTGGCATGGGTCGCGAGAGTCTGTACAAGGCGTTCGCACCGGGTGCAAAACCGCGCTTCGACACGGTTTTGAAAGTTATTCATGCCCTTGGCATCGATCTTTACGCACAGCCGGGGCACGTGAGCCACCCGATTTCCTGAGTGTAGGAGCTGCCGGAGGCTCGGGCCGCGTTCGGACGATCTTTGGATCTTTCTTTTCAAGATCAAAAGATCAAAAGATCAAAAGATCAAAAGATCGCAGCCTTCGGCAGCTCCTACATCGGTTTCGTGGGGGCAGCTATAGTTAATAGCCTTGGGGAAAACCGTATTTGCAGGTACCGCCATGTATAGGCTCGATCGGCTGCTGTTGATGGGTTGTCTGCTTGCTGCCAGTCAGGCGCAAGCGCTGGACAGCAATTTTGTTTACTACGGGCCGAACCAGCCCTTCGCTCACCCTGCCCCGTATTCGCTGAGTTCCACGCCGCCCAAGTCTTATGACGATACGGCGCCGCAGGATTTTGTGGTGATCCCGGGTGACCACGAGTTCTCCGATTCGCAATTGCCGACGGTGGCGGATGCGACGGTGCGGGTGTTTATCCGCACGTACGATGCCGAGCGCGGGATATATGTGAATGACGAGGTACTGGATCCGGGGTGTTTGCTGGAGTGTCTGAGCCGGCAGCAGCAACACTGAATACCGAACGCCTACTGTAGGAGCTGTCGCAGGCTGCGATCTTTTGATCTTGATCTTAAAAACGAGATCAAAAGATCGCAGCCTGCGGCAGCTCCTACATTGTCGTGTACGCCCGTTACCACTGGCGTTTGTCGGGGCGGGCGAGGCCGAGTTTTTCGATGCGGTAGCGCAGCATGTCGCGGCTCAGGCCCAGCAGGCGCGCGGATTTGGTGACGTTCCAGTCGGTCTTGTCGAGCATCTTGCGCACCATGTCGCGTTCGACTTCCGGCAGGTTCATCGATTCGGTGTTGCTCGCCGGGCGTGGTTCGTAATGCATTGGCGCTTCATGGATATGCAGCGGTGGCTCGTCGACCAGGCTCATGCACACGTTCAACTGATGTGCGGCGATGGTGTCGCTCGGCGCCAGCAACACGGTCTGCTCAAGCATGTTGCGCAGTTCGCGCACGTTGCCCGGCCAGGTGTAACTGAGCAGCAGCTCCTCAGCCTGCTGGCTGAAATGCAGGTTCGGTTTGCCGTAGCGTTTGCCATGGCTGGCAAGGAAGTGCCGCGCCAACAGCAAAATATCCTCGCCCCGGGCATACAAACGCGGCACCTTGATCGAGATGATCCGCAAGCGGAAGAACAGATCGCGGCGGAATTTGCCCTGCTGCACCATCTGTTCAAGGTTGCAGTTGGTCGCGCTGATCACCCGCAGGTTGACCTTGCGCTCCTTCACGGAACCGACCCGGCGAATCGTTCGATCCTCGAGCAACTTCAAAATCTTCGCCTGCAACAGCAGGTCCATCTCGCCGATCTCGTCAAGAAACAGCGTGCCGCCATCCGCCGCTTCCACCAGTCCGACACGGCGATCCTTGGCGTCGGTGAACGCGCCTTTCTCATGACCGAACAGCTCCGACTCGACCAGATTCGAGGGGATCGACGCGCAGTTGAATTCAATGAACGGGCCTTTGCTGCGCGGGCCGTCGAAGTGCAGCGCACGGGCCACCAATTCTTTACCGGTGCCGGTCTCGCCTTCGACCAGAACCGGCGGCAAATCGGTGTTGGCCATGCGCCGCTCGGCATCGAGCAATTGGCCGATGGTGTTTTTCAGATACTGCATCGGCGCCGAGTCGCCGATCAGCGCCTGCACCCCGGATTTCTGCGCCTCGCGTTCCTGATAGAACGACAGCGTGCGCTCCATGCGCTCGGTGGCCAACGCCTTGTCGAGCAGCAGTTTCAGTTCCGCCAACGCCACCGGTTTGGTCACGTAATGAAAGGCGCCCTCCTTCATCGCCACCACCGCATCTTCGACGTTGCCGTAACCGGTCATCATGATCACTTTCAGATCCGGCGCGCTGATGCGCAGCTTCTGGATCAGGTCATGACCGCTCATGCCCGGCAGCGAGTTGTCGGTCAGCACGATGTCAGGCATGAAGCTGCCCAACTGCTCCAGTGCGTCTTCGGCCGAATGGCAGACCGTCACCTCGAAGTCCTTGCGCTCCAGGTAGGTCTGAATATTTTCGGCCAGCAGTTCGTCATCTTCGACCAGCAGAATGCTGTGCTCCATATTCCCCTCCCGATGCCACTTTGAAGTTGAGACTGACGCGGGTTCCTTCCTGCTCGCGACTGGTCAGCACGACCGAACCTGCGAAACGCTCCATGATTCTTTTGACCAACGCCAGGCCGACCCCGAGGCCGCCCTGTTTGGTGGTGAAAAACGGTTTGAACACCAGCAGTTGCTGCGGCGCGCTCATGCCCTTGCCGGTGTCGCTCAGGGTCATGCGTACGCAGTCTGGCTGCGGCGTGGCGAATTCGACGCTGAGCACGCCGCCCTTGGGCATGGCTTCCAGGGCGTTGGCAAACAGGCTATTGAGGATTTGCGTGAGCAGCACCTTCTGACTGAGCACTGGCGGGCAGATTTGCGGATTGAATCGCACCTCGACGCGGCTGCGCTGGATCAACGCATCGAAGGCGCCCAGGGTGTCCTCGACCGCCAGCACCAGATCGACCGCCTCGCCGTCGTCATTCATTGGCCGCAGCGACACCAGCAGTTCTCGCACCCAGCGCGACATGCGGTCGACCTGGCTGATGATGTCGCCGATGTTGCGTTGCGCGCCGGAGCTGGCCACTTCCTGGGCCAGTTCGGCGCTGGAGCGAATGGTCGCCAGCGGATTGCGCAGGCTGTGCGCCACCGCCGAGGACATTTCGCCGAGGGCGACAAAGGTTTCGTTGCTGATCAGTTGTTGCTGCTGGCTCTGCAGCAATGTCGCCGCACGGCGGACGATCCAGAACAAGGCGAGAAAGATCGCCGCACCACCAAAAAACGTCGCCGCCCAGATCGAAGCGAAACCACGGTCGATACGATCAACCAGATCCGCCGGTTCCTTGTAGATTTCGACCATGGCGATGACTTTGCTTTTGTCGGCGTTGAACATCGGGATGTAGTTCTCGATGAACAGGTATTTCGGTTCGCGCAGCAGACGTTGCTCGGGGCGTTCGTCGTCGATTTTGTGATAGCTGGAGGAGACCGGCACTCTCATTTCGAACGACTCGTCGAGCTCGTCGTCGTCCTCGATGTGCACGCCGATCAGCTCGGCATTGGTCGACCAGATCACCGTGCGATCCAGCGCATACACGGTGGCCAGCAAAATATCCGGCAGATGTTCGACGTGATCGAGAAACTCGCTGCGCGCCGCCGCATGCGCTTCGGGATCGACATCGGGGTATTTGCCGTCCTGACGCATATCGAGCATTTCACCCATGGTGCGCGCCGGGTTGATGCCGGCGTGGCGCATTTCCGCTTCGCCGATGGCCTGGACGAATTGCGCGGTCAGCAGCGCATCGCGCTCGACGCTTTCAGTGACGACAAAACGCGTGGAGATGTAACCGAGCCCCAGCGCCACGGCCGCGATGATGAAAAAACTTGCGAGCGAGAACCAGCGCAGCAGATTGAACTGCTCGCGCCATCCCTTGCTGACTGCTGCCGGTGCGTGCGGCGCAGGTGTTTTTTGTGCTTCCAGTCGCTGCATGGGAGTGCCCTGGAGTATTTGTATCGAGCCGGTTACAGCCATCAGTGTAGGTGGCTCTGACCGCGACACACGGTTCAATGATGCTCTTTCGCCGCTACTGCATCCGACTCACTGTCGCGGCGCTATCGCCCGGTGTTACTGGCGTCAAGCCGCCGTCGGCCATGGCTTTGGCGGTCGTTTGCTGACGCTCGGTTTCGTCACTGAGGAAGTCGATGATCGACTGCGCCGACGCTTCGTCGAGGCGCAGGTTGGGCATCGGGATTCGCTCGAATTGTTCATACAGTTTTAGGGCAATCGGGTCTTTTTCCGCGAGCAGGCGATCCGGTTCGCGAATCCAGCGATTCAGCCATTGCGGATCGCGATTGCGCGTTACGCCGATCAGGTCGGGGCCGATGCTGCGCATGCCGATGCCCTGACCGTCCTGCGGGCCGAGGCTGTGGCACGACGCGCAACGGGTGCGGAACAACTCTTCGCCATTGCTCGGCGGGCGGATGTCCGGGGCGTTGGCGTAGCTTTCTTCGACGCTGGGCTGTTTCCAGTTTTGCAGGGTGTTGGCCAGTTGATCGGCGAGGATCCACGGGTTCTCGAACGGCGAGGCTTTCATCCAGCGCCCGGTGCTCTGGTTGCCGACGATCAGGCTGAGGTTGTGGTCTTTGCTGCGACCGTTGTCGACGCCTTCGATGAACAGCCCGAGCTTCTTGCGCAGGTCGGTGACGTCTTCGAATTCACCGGTGAGAAATTTCCAGCCGGGACCGACCTTGAAGCGCTGCGCATAGGCCTTGAGCACTTCGGGCGTATCGCTGAGCGGATCGATGCTGATCGAGTAGAAAAAGATGTCTTGGCCGACGCGATCGCCGAGCAGTTTCTGCACTTGGCGCAAGCGTGCGGTTTCCAGTGGGCAGGAGTCGCTGCACGAGGTGAAGATGAAGTTGATCACCACCACTTTGTCTTTGATCAGGTCATCGAAGAAATGCACCTGCTGACCGTCCTGATCGGTCAGCAAAGTGTTGGGGAAGTAGTCGCCACCCCACGGGGTGGCGGATTCACTGGCCGCTGGCGGTTCACCGACACTGGCCTGGTGCGCCAGCAGCACGCGGCTGCCGAGCACACAGACCACCAGCATCAGCACCAGGTGCATGCCCAGCGCGCGGGAACGCGGAGTTTGTGTTGGCATGACGGCGCGCTCGCGGTTCATTTTTTCACGGTCACTTGCGGGCCGAAGCCATCGCCGTTGCGGAAGGTTGGCAGCGCGGCGGAGTTGACGTAGCGCACACCGTCCCAGCTTGGCAAAGGCGTCGGCATCAACTGCAATTGCCCGGGCTTCTCAAGGTCCCAACGCAGCAGCATCGAGTTGTCCTCATGCTGGGTGTTGTGACAGTGCTCCATGTAGGTCCCGGCGAACTCGCGGAAGTTGATCGCCATCTCGACGCTGTCCAGCCCATCGTTTTCCGAACCGATGCGATAGACGTCCTTGCGCGCCCATTTTTCCCATTCTGGCGGTGCCTTGCCGCCGCGACTGAGGATGATCCCCTCTTCGAAGTGCACGTGCACCGGATGGCTCCAGCCCTTGCCGCCAGCCTTGATGTTCCACACTTCGAGGGTGCCGAATCCGGTGACCCCGGCATCGGTCGGGCCGCTGGACAGTTGCGTCGAAGCATTCAGGCGACGCGGGTCCATGTGGAAGCCGAAACCGCCATCGGTCTTGACCGTCCACGGCGCTTCATCGGTGCCGTCGGAACGGCCGAAGGTGAAGGTGCGGTGACGGGCGTTGGCCAGCAGGGCTTTATCGGCAGCGTTGTCGCGATGGATCTTCAGCGGGATCATCACCAGCCCTTCCGCCTTGCCCGGTTTGGCCGGTTCGTAGGCTGCCGGGTCCATGGCCAGATCCTGGCCGGTGTAGGCCTTCACGTTGAGCTGCAAGACCTTGCCCACCGCCGGATCGCCCTTGTCCCACTGCGGGCCTTTGCTGCTCTGCTTGATCACCGCGAGGTATTTCTCGGAGAGCACGTCGGCCAGCGAGATCACTTCTTTCGGGCCTTTGCCGTCGTCGTGGGCCTGCAGGTTGAGGAAGAACACCTTGTCGCCAGGCTTGATGCCGTTTTTGCCGAAGTTGACGATGATGTCGAAGCGCTCGGCGATGCCCTGGGTCGGCAGAATCGCGTTGTGGTTCTGTTTATCGCCATCGGCGTCCAGGTCCATCGTGCCGTCGAACGGTACGCTGTGCTCCATGATGTTGCCGTCGTTGGCGATCATGTGGAACGGTACACGGCTGTACGACACGCCGGAGTTTTTCGGCCCCTGGAACTCGCCGCCGCTGCCTTTGATTTCACGCACCAGCGCCAGTTTGAAGTAACGCGACACCGAGCCGTTGAGGATACGGAAACGGTAGCTGCGTGCGCGCACGTCCAGCGTCGGTTTCCACTGCCAGTTGACCAACACCTGATCGCCAAGGAAGCCATCGGTGTTGAACGGGTTGAACCACAGCTGACCTTCCTGATCCCAGGCCTTGTCGGCGAACACCAGGTTGACGTCATAGTCGCGGTTACCCCACGGCAGCGCACTGCCGCTGGGCAGGCGCAGGTTGACGCCGTCGTTCACCGACTCGTTACCGCGATCGAGGGCGCTGTAATAGTTCATCATCGCCGCGTTGCCCTTGTAGACGTTCTGCGCGGTGAAATCGAGCATGTGGTCGTGGAACCAGTGGGTGCTCATGGTTTCGCGCCAGTCGCCACGGATCTTGATGGTGCCGTGGTCGCAGGTCTTTTTCGCCGGCGCCAGGTCGTTGACCCACAGGGTTTCGCCCGGTGCGCAAGGAAATGCCGCGCGCGGATCTTCGGCCTTGGTGTTGATGCTGTCGTAACCGGCGAGCTGGATCGGCCAGCGATAATCGTAGAACTGCCCCGGAAAGAAAAATGCGTTGGCATAGCCATCGCTTTCCGCCGGCGCGTGGCCGTTGTGTTCGTGGGTGCTGATCGTGTGCAGGCCGAAACCACGGTTGGCCGCGGGATCGATCGGCAGGCCGTTGTAGTGACGCATCATAACCGGCTGGCCGTAACGCACCATCAACAGTTTCGGCGGCAGCGTGCCGTCGAAGGTCCACACCGCGTTGTGGTTCTGCACCGGCATGTTCGGGTGGAAGCGCGCATCGACGCCTTTGGCCGTGCCGTCCGTCAGCGGTACACCCGCGACGTTGTGGTACAGGCCGCCGGCGCCGAATTCGCCCACTGCGTAATGGTGCATCTGCACGCTGTCACGCAGGCCACCATTGAGCCGCGCGCCAGTCTGCGCGGTTTTGTAGGCGACTTGCGGGTAGAACTCGTTCCAGCGCTGGTGCGCCCAGCCTTTTCCTGGCGGCCGCCCTTCAGCGGACGAGCCGATATGGCGGTTGAGGAACACTTCGATCTGCGCCTGCCACGGGTTGCGGTCGACCACGTTGGCGAACTGGCTGGGGAACGGGGTCAGCCCCGGTTGGCGCAGGAACGCATCAAGGGCAGTGCCGGGTGGCGCACTGCGCGCGACGTTGTTCGGGTCTTGCGCCGGCGCCGGGCCAATCGCTGCCGGCGGGAATGGCAGCGGCGCGGCCGGGGTGGTCGGGTCGAGTTTTTCCGGGCCGAACTCTTCGAACAGGGTCAACTGCTGGGTGAACGGCTGTGCGCCATAGAGCGGGCTCGGCTTGCCGTTGGTGGGGTAGTTGAAACTGGTCTGCACGGTCGGCGGCAGGATGTTTTCTGCGCGAGTGGTATCACGCGAGCCTTTCACACCGTCGGGCAAATCGAAGGAATCTTCGTTGGCCTCGGGCATGGTCAGGATAGCGTTGAGCGCCGTCGCCTCGTCCGTCGGTTCGTCGTAGTACGCCGATGGATCGGAGGTTTCTGGCTGACGCTCATCATCGATGGGGCTGGCGCGAACGCCGGCCATCGTGCCGAGGGTCAACATCAGAAACACGCTCAAGGGCGTCAGCAGAAAGGTTTTGCTTGGGTCACGCGTTGTTCTGTCCATCACCAGCCGCCTCATCAAGGAAGGGGTGATGGTGTTTTGCAACTAGCGCGCCAAGAAATCATTTCTAGTTGTAACAGTGACTTGCGATGCCTGTGGTGTCCCCCACTCCCCGGTGACCGGGGCTTGACACCCAGTGATGGGGGAAGTTCACAATTTTTTTCAGCTTATAAGGCCGATGTAGGAGCTGCCGAAGGCTGCGATCTTTTGATTCTGTTTTCAAGATCAAAAGATCGCAGCCTTCGGCAGCTCCTACAGGGAGTGGTGGATTGTCAGATGGGAAATTTGGCTCAGGGGACTAGCTGGAAGGCCAGGCGCACGGTGGTGCCCTCGCCTTCGCGGCTGTCGAGCGTCACGCCGCCGCCGAAGCGTTCCATGATGCGTTTGACCAGCACCAGGCCGACGCCGAGTCCGCCGGCCTTGGTGGTGAAAAACGGCCGGAAGGCCATGGTCCGCTGCTCTTCGTTCATGCCTTTGCCGGTGTCGCTGAGCGCCACGCAAACACCGCCGTCAGCCGCTGGCTCAAGGCTGACGGTCAATGTGCCGCCCTTGTCCATCGCTTCCAGCGCATTGGCCAGCAGGCTGTTGAGGATCTGCGTCAGTTGCACCGGCTGACTGAGCACCATCGGTGTGTGCTGCGGGTGGAACACCACTTGCACCCCGGCCCTGGCGATCTGCTGTTCGAAGGCGACAAGACTTTCGTGCAGCGTTGCCACCAGATTCACCGGTTCCGGGTCATCGTTGAGCGGACGCAACGATTGCAGCAACTCGCGCACCCATTTCGACATGCGATCGACTTGGCCGATGATGTCTTTGATGTTCTTCTCGGCCGGGCCGGCATCGAACTCCAGTGCCAACTCGGCGCTGGAGCGAATGGTCGCCAGCGGATTGCGCAGGCTGTGTGCCACGGCAGAGGACATCTCGCCCAGCGCAACATAGGTTTCATTGGCGATCAGTTGTTTTTGCTGGGCTGCAAGCAGAATCGCCGCGCGCCGGACGATCCAGTACAGCCCCAGATAAATCAGGCCGCCGCCGAGCGCGGTGGCCAGCCAGATCAGCGTCAGCCCGCGTTCCATCCGGGCGATCAAGTCTTTCGGTTCCTTGTAGATCTCGACCATCGCGGTGACGTTTTTGCCGTCGGCGTCGAACAGCGGGATGTAGTTCTCGATGAAAATGTAATCCGGCGGGATGATGAACTTCTGTTCTTCACGCGCCTTGTCGACGTCGTGGTAGCTGGCCGACACCGGGATTTTTTCGTTGAAGGCGCGATCGAGGTCTTCGTCGGCATGAATGCTGGTACCGATCAGAACCGGGTTGGTCGACCAGACCACTTGGCGGTCGGGGGCATAAATATTGGCGAGGATCACGTCCGGCAGGTGTTCGATGTGGTCGAGAAATTCACCCCTCGCGCCCGCCCGGGCCTGCGGATCGACATCGGGAAAATCCTTGTCCTGACGTGGATCGAGCAGTTCGCCCATCGTGCGGATGTTGGGAATGGACACATGGCGCACTTCGGCGGAAGCGATGGCCTGAATGAACTGCGCCGTGAGCAAGGCATCGCGCTGCACGCTTTCCTCGATCACGAATCGTGTCGACACCGCCCCGAGCGCCACCGCCACCGTGCCGATCACCGCCATGCTGATCAGCGAAAACCAGCGCAGCAGATTGAACGATTGCTTGCGCGAGCTCAACCGTAGATTGCCCTCCTCGAGCGCAAGCGATTTCGACTGTATGTTCATGGCGGCGACTTCCCGATACGTCCCTATAGGGTTATAGCCCACGGTTGGGTGTTTGCCCGGTTGCGGGGATATCGACCCGATGCACCCATCCCAAACCCACCCCAAATCCCTGTAGGAGCTGCCGAAGGCTGCGATCTTTTGATCCTGTTTTTAAATCAAGATCAAAAGATCGCAGCCTTCGGCAGCTCTACAGAGGTTCTGTGTTCATCCCCATCGTCCCCGATTCTGGGGAATTGCGCCCTTTTCCCGCCTGTCGCGCTCAGCACTTCGCAACGGCGAAAGCACTCTATCCCGGCTCTCTCCCGCCCGTTCACCGCACCTTGGCATGGAAGGTGTACAGGCCCTCTGCAACTGACCCATCCCCAAGGGGCAGGTACTTTGATAGAGGGATTAACTCATGCACCCTTTACTGTCCAAAACCGCGACTGTCCTGGTCGTGAGCGCCTTGGCCCAGGGCATTGCCCAGGCCGCTTTGTTTGCTGTTGATCCAGGTCCGTATACGCCGGCCAATGGCGGTTTCGCCAATTGGTATCAGGACACCCACGGTCGCACCCTCGATCTGTGCCTGTCCAAAGCACTCAGCTCTCGCGTGCCCAGCGCTCCGGGCGCACCTTCGTACATGTGCTCGCTGCTGCCGACCCCCGGCGTGTTCGACGACACCCAGCCGATTGCCTTCCCGAGCAACTTCCCCGATGAAGCGTTCTGGTTCACCGGCGAAACCACCCTCGTCGATGCTGCACGCGGGATCGACCTGACTTATGTCAGCGCCGTCGAAGCCGCGTTCGCCGCCGAAGAACCGGTCGAAGGCGATCAAGTCAGCTTCGCGCGTATCCGCATTCGCGTCGACGTGCCCACCGCCGGCACCTACGTCATCACCCACCCGTACGGTGTCGACGTGTTCAATATCGACACCCCCGGCCGCCGCGCGATCAACATGACCCGCGACATTGGCATCGGCACGCCGAAAACCTACGACGGCGCGCTTAAGGGTGACATCGGCCCGTTCCTGCGCAGCGTCAACGGCCCTTACACCGAGACCAACCCGGTGACCGGTGCCGCCGAACAATTTGTCGGCGACCCGAACCTCAGCGAGGCGGTCACCGGCAGCCCGTTCAACACCAACTACGTGCGCATCGAAGGCCCCGGCGGGATTGACTTGCGTACGACTGCGTTTGCCGTCTCCGGCAAGCTCTCGACCGTGGTCCGGCCAACGCCAATGATCACCCAGCGCAGCACCTACTCGCGTAAAGCCGGGACTAGCGCGCCGGTCGCCCAGCAGGACGTGTTCGTCCTCGCACCGCCAGCCCCGGGCACCGTCGCCGTGACCAGTTTCACCCCGGTGCTGAACATGACCGAAGCCAACTCCACCGGTGCCTGGTACGCGCAATCGTCGGCCAACCCGACCGTACCGAGCGTCCTGCAGGTGACCGCCGACAACCACCTGGCCATCGCCAGCAGCACGCCGACCACCCTGCCCATGACCCTGACCGACCTGGTGGTGATTTCGCGCGCCGAATACAGCCTCAGCTCCGGGCAACTGACGCTGGTGGCTTCGACCAGTGACGAAACCTCGCCGCCGGTACTCACCGCCACCTCGATCAGCGGCGCCGCGATTGGTGCGCTGAGTGGCGACGGCGCGGTGAAAAGCCTCGCCACCGGGATCTCGCCGATACCACCGGCCAAGGTCCGCGTGACGTCGTCCAACGGCGGCAGCGATACCGAAGAAGTGGTCATCGTGCAATGAACGCTCACATGCCCAGATCCGCATCAGGAGGCATCATGAACAAGTGGCCACGCTTTGCGCTCAACGCGCTCGGGCTCGCTCTCTCGCTGACCGGCAGTGCCTATGCGCAACTCGCCGCCGTCGACCCCGGCCCCTACACCTTTGCCACCGGGAAATTCCCGATGTGGTACCAGGACAGCAATAACCTGTCGATGGAGCTGTGCCAGTCGCGCGCCGCCAGTTCGCGCGTCGGCGTCACCACGCCACCCGCCTACATGTGCACCCTGCTGGCAGAACCGGGCATCTACGACGACAGCCTGCCGATGGTGTTCCCCGACAACTGGCCGCCGGAAGCCTTCTGGTTCCTCGCCGAAACCAATATCCCCAACAACGGCGCCGGTTATGGCATGGACGCTTATGTTGCCGGGATCGAAGCGGCGTTTGCCTCGGAAAACCCGGTGGATGGCGATCAGCAAAGCTTCGCGCGGATCCGCATTCGGGTGAACGTTCCCGTGGCTGGCACCTACGTCATCACCCACCCGTATGGCGTCGAAACCGTCAATGTCACCACCCCGGGACGGCGCGCGATCAACATCACCAAGGACATCGGCATCGGTGCGCCGGGCGATTTCAGCGGCACGCTCAACGGCGCCATCGGCCCGTTCCTGCGCAGCCTCAACGGCCCCTACACCGAAGTGAACCCGGACACCGGCGGGGTCGAAACTTTCGTCGGCGACCCGAACCTCACCGAAGCGGTGACCGGCAGCCCGTTCAACACTAACTTCGTGCGCATCGTCGGGCCGTCCGGCGCCGGGACCATTCAGACCACCCTGTTCACGGTCGCCGGCAAGGTGCTCGACAGCCGTCAGCAAACCCATGTCGACATCGACCGCGCCACCTATCGCCGGACCTCGGCCGGTGTGCGTGCCGAAGTGTTCGCCAAGGCTGACACCAGTTCGACGCTGTGCTTTCGCGAAACCGTCGCGCTGCTGCCCGGCCCGCCACCAACGCCGTGCCAGACCAGCCTGACGGGTGACAATACTGGTCTGTTTTTCGGTCAGCGCCTGGGCAACGGTACGCTGCCTTCGGTCGTCGTCGTGACTGCGACCAATCCGGCCGGCACCACGCGGCCGACCGCCGTTTCGGCCAAGCTCACCGATGTGGTGAAAATCCAGACCGCACGCTACAGCTGGGCCAATCACAGCCTGTTGATCGAAGCGACATCGACCGATGAAGTAGCGATCCCGGACATGGTTGCCCAAGGCTACGGACGCCTGTCGAAAACCGGCACCCTGCAGCGCATTACCGTCGCAGACCTGACCCAGCCACCCGCTACCGTGACAGTGAAATCCGCCGCCGGCGGCAGTGATACCGAGGCTGTCGTCGTGGTCGGCACTGCGCCGGACACCGGTGAAAACCAGGCGCCAATCAGCAATGCCGACACCGGCAGCACCAGCTTTGGCGTGCCGATCACCCTCAGCCTGCTGACCAACGACAGCGATCCCGACGGCAACACGCCGCTGAGCATCACCGCGTTGACCCAACCGGCTGCCGGCCAAGGCACGGTCGCCCTCAGCGGCACCGCCGCCGTGGTCTACACGCCGCCAGCGGTGGTCAACGCGCCACTGACCACCACCTTCACCTACAAAGCGCAGGACGCCAAAGGCCTGGCCTCGACCACGGCGGCCACCGTGACGATCAGCGTCGCGCCAAACCGGTCACCGACCGCCGTCGCCGACAGCGTCGCCACGTTGGGTGTGGCGATTCCGATCAACGTCCTGGCCAACGACACCGATCCGGAAGGCAACGTGCCGCTCGGCGTCGCCAGCCTGACCCAACCGGCCGCCGGCCGTGGCACGGTCAGCACTGACGGCACGGTGATCACCTACACCCCACCGGCCACCGTGACCACGGCGTTCACCACGACCTTCACCTACATCGCCCGGGACAGCTTCGGCGCCCTGTCGACGCCGGCCACGGTCACGGTGCAAGTGTCGCCACGGCCAGCGGCGGAAACCTTCGCCGTCACCGCGTCGACGGTGCAAGCACGCTCCGGCGGGCGCTTCAACTGGGACTTCACTGGCACCTCGTCAGTGACCACCGGCAACACTATCACTGTGCAGGTCACCACCCCGACCGGGCTGGTCACCCTCGGCACCACCACCGTACCGGTGACCGGTCGCTGGCGGCTGACGCTGAACAACACGACGGTAGTGCCATCGGCCAACCCGACCGCGACGATCCGCTCCTCCCAGGGCACCGTGCGCACGGTCTCGGTGACCACGCTGTAAGCCTGATCCCCGGCCACTTTCGGGTGGCCGGAACCGACTTCGAACCGGTTAACGCCTGACAGGATTTGAGCCATGAACACGCCGACCGCCGCCCTGCTTTGCCTGCTTCTGCTGTGCAGCAGCGCGGGCGTGCGCGCCGACGACCTGATGGACAACGACGACCTGGCCCCGACCAGCAGCGACCTCGGCGAACTGCCCCCACCCGTGGGTCAGCAAGCCCTGATCGATCAGCTCGGCCAGGCCAACGTCGCCCTGCTGCAACAGAACGGTCAGTCGCTGCTCGGGCAGATCGTGCAGTCGGGCAGCAATCAGGAGGCGTACATCCTGCAACAGGGCAGCGACCTGATGGCGCTGATCAACCAGAACGGTTCCGGCAACGCCGCCTCGATCATCCAGAACGGCAGCCACAACCGCGCGCAGATTTCGCAAAACGGCAACAACAACGACGCCAGCATCGAGCAGGCCGGTACGGGGCTGCAAAGCGCCGTGACCCAGTCGGGCAACGGCATGAGCGTTTCGGTCAAGCAATATCGCTAAGCACTGCAAATCATCGGAGAGATCATCATGTTCAAACTGACGCCCCTCACCGCCGCCCTCCTGGTCATGATCAGTGCCCAGGCCATGGCCGACGACAGCCTGTCCAACCAGAGTCAGGCCGGTACCGCCAACATCGCGGACGTGAAGCAGACCCAAGCGCCGTTCAGCACCGCCACCCAGACCCAACTGGGCCAGGGCAACGACGCCGCCGCCGTGCAAGACCACGCCAGCAGCGTGATCACCCAGGACGCGGTCGGCGACTACAACGCCGGTTACGCCGAACAGCTTTACGAAGACAACGCCACCATCACCCAGCAACAGGTCGGCGCCTTCAACACCGCCCACGCCAGCCAGTCGCTGGGTTTCGGCGCACCAAACAGTGCGCTGCAACAGCAGCAAGGCAGCGGCAACTTCTCGTTCATCTATCAGGACTCGCAGAACGGCAGCGAAGGCAAAACCTTCCAGTTCGGCGACAGCAACGAAGCCAACATCGAACAACTCTATGAAGGCAGCGGCAACAGCTCGGTGATCACCCAATACGGCACCGCCAACTACGGCACCGCCGAACAGGTCACTCATAACGGCGGGCAGATCGGCATCAACCAGGCCGGCGAAAACAACTACGCCTACGGCGACCAGCGCAACGGCACCGGCGGCAACATCACCATCAACCAGTTCGGCAACCTCAACGGCAGTGAAATCTGGCAAGACAGCCAACTCGCCAGCCAGGCCACCGTCAACCAATACGGCGACAGCAACGAAACCGTGGTCGACCAAAGCTTCGGCGAAAACAATAACGCCGCCGTCACCCAGGTCGGCAACACTAACGCGATCTACGCCGACCAGTTCGAATCGGTCAACTCGACGCTGGCGCTATACCAGGTGGGCAACGGCAACGTGCACTACACCTATCAAAGTGGCGACGGCCACGTGCTCAGCGCCACCTCCGTGGGCAACGACAACAAGGTCTACGCGAGCAACTGGAAAGGCCCGCAATCGGGCGGCCAGTTCGGCAGCAACCAGCGTGCGACGGTGACTCAGGCAGGGAATGGCAACGTTGCCAGCTTCACTCAGGATGGCGTCGGGCACGTGATGACCACGCATCAGACCGGCACGGGCAACAAAACCACCGTGAGTCAGGCTGAGTCGTATAACGAGCTGTATTTTGATCAGAACGGTAGCGACAACCTCTTGATCTCCGATCAGCGCGGCACCGGCAACCTGGTGCAGGGCTCATCGAACGGCACGGGCAACAGCGCCGAGTTTGATCAGTCGGGGTCCGGCAACCAGGCGTACACCGCGCAGTTGTATGGCAGCGACAACATGATCACGGTGAAACAGGCGGATACGATGAACGTGGCGTATGTAACCCAGGGCGGGACGGGGAACATTGCCAATGTCGATCAGAGCGGGATGACGCAAACGGCGAATATTCAGCAATTTGGCTCGGCTAACCAGGCGACGGTTTTGCAGCAGTAGGGGTTGGGTGTGGATGGGCCGCGATTCTCTGGTGAGGGGGATCGCGGTTTTTTTTGCGCTGACGCTTGAATTGCGTCCTACGAAAAACGCAACGTTTTCAGAAATTCGGGGAGTTTTCTGACAAGTTCTGGCGGTTGGCCGTCGGAAGTGCAGGCTCTAGGATTTACCGGGACAACTTGATCTTCATGGAGCTTGGCCTACATGCAATTCATCCAGACAGCGACGGCAGCGATACCGTTAACGAATAGGCTTCGAGACACCAAACCCGGAGGTTCTATGATCGACCCGTCCTTGATCGACCCACTGTGCCCGCCCGAACTATCTCGTCGTTTATCAAGTGGCGGACCCCATTGAGATTGTGAGCATCTTGCATGCGCGTCAGGAGTACCCTCGACGCGACCCCGGTTAAGATCGGTTCCTCGTCTCAACACAAGAAACCGTGCTTCCCGTGGAGGTACGGTTTTTTTGTATCTTGATCGTTCCCACGCTCTGCGTGGGAATGCCTCTCGGGACGCTCCGCGTTCCAGCTCGCGAATTTGTCGCAGAGCTTCAAGGGCTGCATTCCTTTGCTGCGCGTGGGAACGATCAATCAGCCATCCTTCAACTCGACGTGATCCAGCGCTTGATTCACCGCCAGTTCGCCCAACATGACGACTTGTGCGATGCCCAGTGCAGTTTTGCGCTGTGAGGTTTCCAGCGAGGCGGCGAAGTTGATCAGCATTTCGCTGGCCGAGCCGAGGGTTTCACTGGCGTTGGCGAGCAGGGATTCGGTGTTGTACCTGGGATTGGCGAGGTACATCGGCTCCGGCTCGTTGCGGCTGGACATGATGCGGGTGGCGGGATTGAGGTAGAAATCGAGGGCGCGGTCGGCGGCTTCGTGGAGTTTTTTGCTGTCGACTGAGGCGTAGGGGGATGTGGAGTTGGTGTCTGATTCTGGGGGGTTGGGTGTTGGTTTTTTCATAGTGAATCTCTCTCATTGATAGTTTCAGCTGGCCCATTCGACTTCCAGGAAAAATGGGTGGCAGCTGTACGCAGGCTGGAAATCCGGGAGAGAGCAACCCGGCAGACACGAATGTCTCCCGCGCACAACCGCCATAACAGAGTGCACACAATGAAAGTGCGCAAGCATACGTTATGAAAGGCCGATTCGCTCTCTCGTGTCTTCGGGTTTCCATGCCCGATCGCTGATTTGGCAGCGACGAACACAGGCTAGAGGCCGGACGTCCGACGGACAACCTGAAAACATTGTGGGAAGGTTCGACAAATTTGAAACAAGTTTTAAACATTCCGTCACGGACAAGGCTCCGGGTGGGAGTGGGCTTGCTCACGACAGCAAGCAATTAAGCCCGCAAGATCTTTGCTGACTGACCTGAAGCCTTCGCGAGCAAGCTTTGCTCCTGCACTGGTTTTGTTTTTTCAGTTGGAGTGCGTCAGATGAGCGCCCCACGCAAATCGGCGGCGGCCTCGGAGAGCACTTGCGCGGCGCGCTCGACCACCGGCGCCATGCTGATGAACCCGTGAATCATGCCGTCGCAACGCTGTTCACGGACGCTCACGCCAGCCTCGCGCAAGCGCCGGGCAAACGCCTCGCCCTGATCGCGCAGCGGATCGAATTCGGCAGTGATCAACGTGGTCGGCGGCATCTGCGCCAGGCTTGCAGCGCGCAACGGCGAGGCCAGCGGATCATCCCCCTGCCCGGCCTCTGGCAGATATTGCTGCCAGAACCAGTCCATCATGTTCGCCGTGAGGAAATACCCTTCGGCAAATTCCGCATAGGACGGACTGTCGTTACGTGCGTCGGTCACCGGATAGAACAGGCACTGGTAGCTGATTTTCGGCCGTTGGTGCTGCGCCGCCCACTGACTGACCGCGAGCGCCATGTTGCCGCCCGCGCTGTCCCCGGCCAAGGCGAGACGGCTGCCATCAACGCCCAGTTCGGCCGCGTGTTCAACCAGCCAGCAGGTCGCCTGATAGCAGTCCAGCGGTGCTGCCGGGAATGGATGCTCCGGCGCCAGACGATAAGCCACCGACACCACCACCGCTTCGGTCTGGCGCGCCAGCGAGCGGCAAAGATTGTCGTGGGTATCGAGGTTGCCAACGACAAAACCGCCACCGTGGAAATACACCAACAGCGGTAATTCGCGTTTTTCCGAGGGACGATACAGTCGCGCATCGAGTTCACCGACGGCGCCGGCGACGCGCAGATTGCGCACTTCGAACATCGGTTCACCAGGAATGACCGGCTGCATGCTGTCGAAAAACTGCCGGTATTGTGCGGCATCGAGCTGGCTGTAATCGGGTGCCGGCAGCTCGCTGAATTGCTGGAGGATCGGGGCGATCTGTTTATCGACTGGCATGGACGTCTTCCTTAACATCGGACATTTGAAACTGTGGGTTGGATTCTTCGAGGATGCTTTGTACACGAAGCGGTAGTGCCGCTTCAAAGCCCTTGTGCGACAACACCCAAAAAGCGTTTCGCGGCGATGGCCGCAAACACCTGCGCCGCCAGCTCAGTGGGGGCATGCCTTGGCGAATGCTGCGCTTTGCGCGCCTGAATAGTCCGATTGGGGATGCCGCCGGTCTGATGACTCGCACGATCAGCTTTTGGGTTCTTCCAATGCAGTACATGCCTTTGCTCGGAAGACTCTCTCATGAACAATAAAATGGCTGTAATCGGGCTGGCTGGCCTGATTTCGATCTGCCCGCTGTTCGCCCTTGCCGTGGAAAAAACCGGCGGATCCTCGGTACCGCCGACCGCTATTCCGGGGGTGAATCAGGGCGGGTCGGAGTCGAAAGAAGAAAAAGCGGACAAGAAGGGAGAAGAAGCTTCGGGTTCCAACTCAGGGGCTGAGTCGCATGAGACGCAGAAGGATGCCGACAGCTCGAGTGATTCAAAAGATGTGAAAAAGTCCGGGCAGTGAATTCTCCCAGGCATATAACGTGAGCGAACTCGGCAGATGGTGGCGCTGAGCCATGAATGGTAAAGTTCAGGCTCTAAATCAGGGATGGCGCGTCATGATCAAACGAGTTTTTGTAGCAGCAACGCTAATGTTCACCAGCCTTGCGGCTAACAGCGCCAATGTGCCCAACGAGCTTTTGGAAGAGTGCAAACGAGTAGAAAACTCCGCCGGAGCAATCATGAAGGCCAGACAAGAAGGCCTGCCCCTCAAAACAGCGCTGGACTTGGCCGACAACGCACGAAAAGAAAACGAATATGTGGGGAGCTTGTACCGAAGCCTGATCGGTAAAGCCTATGAGTTTCCACAGCAACCGAACGTCAAGATGCAGAAGGACCTGATCGCTGAATTTCAGGAGACGTATTACTCGCTTTGCATCGATGCCGCGCAAAAGACCTAGGGCAAAACTACCTGAGGGGTTATGCGGATCAATAGACAGAAAAAACCCGCCGAGGCGGGTTTTTATGTGAGTCAGGCGATCAAGTCGCTAGACCTCAACGGTGAAAATGGCCCCTGCCGGCGCATCAGCGAAGGCGCTGGAAAAGTCGTTTATTTCGATGCGCTATCCATGCAGCTGAACAAGGTGATGATCCCGCATATAGCGGGATAAAGCAGATATTGGCCGGGATGGACCACCAGCCCGACAGCCCAGCCAACGAGCAGCGCAATACCGACAATGCGTCGGTGGCGAGGCGTGAATCGTCACTGAATGCGCGCCTGCAGTTGGCGCGAGGATCCTGTTAAATTCCGCATGTTCATACCTTTTGAACAGTTGTGCTGAAGCTGAAGAAGTAGAACGAGATTTTTTCTTCTTCAACGTCCCTCAGCTCATATCTGATTCTGTCGAGACCATTGTCGATTCGAGTCGCGATCAGGTCCATGAGTTGAGTGAGTCCACCGCCGAAGCCTTTCAGGTGCAGTGCGCTGACGTCATGGAATTTTACCGTGACAGCGGCTGTTTCTGGATCGTTGGAGGACGACATGGTTAACGACAGGTTGTACTTGAAATCCTGCATCTCGATGTTGATTGAGATGACGCAGTTGTGCGAGACCAGGAGATCGTTCAGGCGGGGAATGCTGTTCATTGTTAGTGAACTCGAAGACATTTTATAAACGCGTCAATGTGACTTGGACTGAACCTTACCGTCCACCAAAGTTACGACCATGTATACGTAAATTTCCGTACCCCATGTATAAACTTGCCTATTGCCGCTACTACCCGCCTCTTTCCCGGGAATCTTGACGATATCCAGTACCTGCTCATACGTCATGCCGGGTTTTATTGCGGCGTATTGTTGATCACTGATGTTGGGGCGCTGGGCTTTTATCGTTTCAAGATCGGGAAAAACAGATTGATAGCTGACGTTGTTGCCGTTGCCAGAAATGACCGGACTGTTGTTACCGCTGGAGCTTTGCGAAACCGCTTGAGTCGGCAAGACGAGCGCCGCCACCGACGCCAAGGCCCCCAATATGCCTGCGTACAAACCAATTTTTTTCATATTCGCCATGTAATTCTCTAGGTTCTCAGATGATTCATTTATACGGTCACGGCGAAGCGCTGAGCATCAAGGGCGGCAACAGCCGAGAATCCAGCACCCTTTTTGAAGTTCATGTTATGAACGAAATTCTTCATCGCATCAGACGGGTCGATAGTTTCGAGGTTAAGTCCGTCAACCGTTGTCCTAGAAAACGCGACACTTAGCAGTGGCTGTTCCTCCATATGACCTGTCGAGCTGTTGAGCACATTGTCCAGTGCGGTAACGATAACCAGATCGTCCGGCAGGATTGCCAACAACTCCCGACCTACTCGCAGGGCACAGCTGCACACATAGTCCTGATGAAGCTCGTTGAACCGCCCAGTTGGCATCGCTTTGGTCGACAGCTTGCCGCTTTTGAGCAGAGATTTGATTTCGGTCGGAATCACGTCGGAGCCATGGATAGCGACTTTAGCTTCCAGGACACCACCTTCGTGAACAATCATCTGAAGAGCTGAGCCGAGGTTAGATATTTCTGAAAACGGCTCGAAAGCTTCGATGGCATCTAGCTTGGCCTGACGGTCACCATCAAGGATACGGGTCGCAATGTCCCTCTCCTCTGTCCAATTAGTATGAGCAGTTTTCCATTCATCAATCAGAGCTTGATATTGCCTTTCATCTTCCGCCTGAGCGGCGCCAATCTTGCCTATCAGCGCTACGCGCTGACGAGCCTCTAGCTTAAAGAGCCGGGCCCAGAAATTGGGGTGATATGTAGCGGCAGCATGCGTAGCTTCTTGCTCAAGAGTACCGCTCTTGAGAGGGTGCATTGGTTCATGATTGGAGAGCAGTCGCTTCCATTTCACAGGTTCGGCACACTCCTTGTGCATCGAAAGGAGGATGTCTACGTGATTTTCGTACACCTCAACTTCATACGCTGCTTGCTCCAGCGCTTCCATCTTTGCGTACTCTTTATGTTGCTTTTCAAGCTCACGCTGACGGCGATGAGCGTTGCGCTCTGATCGACGAGCAGACGTTTGCAGCGAACGTACAGTCCCTTTCCAACCCATCACTAATCTCCATAATGATCACGTGATGGCACATTAACATAGCTCGTAGCTTTGCTTGAATCACTGACACCGTGAAACTATCCTTTTTAAGACTTGTGATCTCACTCATTAAAAGTAAAGAAATAGAACGAGATCTTTTCACTCTATTCTAGCTTTGCAGAAGTTTGGCCTTTTCAGCCTCAAATTCACTCTCAGTGAGCAGGCCCTTTTCCTTCAGGCTACCGATTCTTTCGAGCTTCTGATATTTGTCTTCTTCAGACTGAGGCTGAGGCTGAGGCTGAGGCTGAACATGGATCGTGTCTGCAGATTGTGTTGAGGAGACAGACCAAACGAGGGAAACAACCCAGCCAATGATGGTCCAGCCGAGAAAAAGATCCAGCATAAAAATAGGCCATCTTTCCGGGTGCTTTCGACTGAAAGCATTGAATGAAGGCAAAAAATATGTGGCGATCATCAAGAAGAGGAAAACAATAGCCATTCCGATGTCCAACATTTCCAATACTCACCTCTCTAAATTGATCGCAGCAATTTATCACTATCCAAAGGCAGCGTTATAGCTAGTTACAAGCCCATCGATGAAGCTCTTCATCAAGTGCTTCGCTGTGCGTCAGTCGATTCTTTTCGGGGAGTTGCCGGCTCACCTGCAAACGATGGCGCTTTTCAAGGTGAACACCGGCTGTCGCGAGCAGGAAGCTTGCGAGCTGAGGTGGGACTGGGAGATTTCGGTGCCGGAGCTCGGCACCAGTGTGTTCCTGATCCCGGCGGACATTGACGGCAGACACGAACGGTCTGGCGTGAAGAATGGCGACGAGCGCCTGGTGGTGCTGAACAGTGTTGCCAAGTCGATCATTGATAAACAGCGCGGCCTGAGCAAGGAATGGGTTTTCCCGGCACTGCCCTGCATCGCATGAACGATTCGGCTTGGAAAAAGGCACGGGTGAGCGCGGCGAAACTCTGGCAGGAGGAAAACCTTCGCCCCGCTCACCCTGGCTATCTTTCGATCTGGATTCACGATTTGAAGCACACGTTTGGCCGTCGCCTTCGAGCGGCGGGCGTAACCGAGGAAGACCGAAAGGCACTTCTGGGTCACAAAAACGGCAGCATCACCAGCCACTATTCGGGCGCTGAGCTCGGGCATCTGATTGAGGTTGCGAACATGGTATCAGCAACCGATTCACGTGGGCCGGTGCTGACAATCTTGAAGAGGAAGCAAGCGTAAGAAATGGAGAAGTCACGCAAATGTCACGTGCATGAAAAAGGCCAATGCTGCAAACATTGGCCTAAGTCATTGAAAAATATGGTCGGGACGGAGTGATTCGAACACTCGACCCCTAGCACCCCATGCTAGTGCGCTACCGGACTGCGCTACGCCCCGACTGGTCTTGCAACTCGCTCTTCACCTCGAAGAGCGCTCAAGAATATAGCGCAAGCTTTTGAAAACTGGAAGTATTCAAAAGCAGCTTTTTATTTCTTGAGAACCACCAACACGTCTTCCAACTCGGCAATCATCTGCCGGATCATTTGTTTGTATTGGGTGGTGTCGTCTTTGGCCTCGTCGCCGGACAGGCGCAGGCGTGCGCCGCCGATGGTGAAACCTTGATCGTAAAGGAGCGCGCGGATCTGCCGGATCATCAGCACGTCCTGGCGCTGATAATACCGGCGGTTTCCGCGGCGTTTGACGGGGTTGAGTTGAGGAAACTCCTGCTCCCAGTAGCGCAGCACGTGTGGCTTTACGGCACACAGCTCGCTGACTTCACCAATGGTGAAGTAGCGTTTGCCCGGGATGACGGGTAG
>NZ_JBIVGT010000037.1:0-55510 GCF_044748825.1 Pseudomonas sp. NPDC089741
GTCCGACATCTCCTGGAACGAAGTTGGCGAAGAAGCTGTTCGTCGTTTCAAGAAGGGCGACGAACTGGACACCGTTATCCTGTCGGTTGACCCAGAGCGCGAGCGTATCTCCCTGGGTATCAAGCAACTGGAAAGCGATCCGTTCTCCGAGTACGTCTCGGTTAACGACAAAGGCGCAATCGTTACTGGCACCGTGAAAGAAGTTGACGCCAAAGGCGCCATCATCGTTCTGGCCGACGATATCGAAGCGACTCTGAAAGCCTCCGAAATCAGCCGTGACCGCGTTGAAGACGCGCGCAACGTTCTGAAAGAAGGCCAGCAAGTAGAAGCCAAGATCATCAGCGTTGATCGTAAGAGCCGCGTAATCCAGCTGTCGATCAAATCGAAAGACGATGCTGAAGAGAAAGAAGCTATCCAGAGCCTGAAAGCAGCTCCGGAAGGCGAAGCAGCTGACACCACTATGGCGGCACTGCTGCGTCAAGCAATGGCCAAACAGAACTGAGTTCTGCTTGATCATTAAAAAGGGCGACTTCGGTCGCCCTTTTTTGTGCCTGAAATATTCCATGCTTCGATTATCTGAATAGCTTGTTTGTGATTTTTTTACGGCTCACTGTCGCAAACGCTGCAATTTTTTGGGTCTTTTCGAGGCTGTAGGCTTCGGTAGTGCGTCGTGCTAGGCTTGCCGCTCAAAAAGGTGGAGTGAATTGATGATTGGGCGTTTTTCGGGGGCTGACGGTATTCGCGGTCTCGCCTGTCTGATGGTGCTTTGTGCACATGTGCCAGGGTTTTTCTTCCCTCAGATAGCGGGATATTTTTCTGGAACCGGCAAGTTTGGCGTTTGGTTGTTTTTTGTATTAAGTGCTTTCCTGCTGACAAGCAAATTTGCGCGCAACGGCTTTTCTTTTTCTGAGCTTGTCGGCTATGCAGTCGGCCGCTTCCTGAGAATCGTGCCTTTGTTTCTGCTTGTTGTCGTTCTCTACTGGTATTTCAATGTGGCAGGGATCGCGACAGTCGAGGATGTTGCCAAGGCTGCGACCTTCAGGCAGGGTTACTCCCACTTGTGGACGATTCCGGTAGAGTTCAAGTTTTATTTCTTTCTGCCGTTCATAGCATTTGCTTTTATTTTCGTGGAGCAGCGGTTTGGTGCTGTTGCGGTGGCGGTTTTCGCGCTTTCGCTAATTATTGTTCATCAGTTGTTATGGCCGTATTGGCTGACTCCGGAAAACAGCATTTCCACTCACTGGTACATTCCAAGTTTCATTTTTGGATGCTATGCCGCGGTGTCTATCGAGGGAGTTGGCAAGTGGTTGACGCCTCGAATGGCAACAGGATTTGCTATTGCGGTGGCGATAGCGCTGCTTGGTCTAAGTCCTGGTGGCAGGAATGTGATGTTTGCCATGCCGCTCGATGGCTGGTTGATGGACAAGTTCATATGCCTCAGTTTTATCTGGATGGTATTTGTTCTGGCGCTGGCCAACGGGCAGGGGCGGATTGGAGGGTGGATGCAATCTGTCGTGCTAAGAAAGCTGGGGGCGTGGAGTTACTCTATTTATCTGATTCACTGGATTTTTTATCAGAAGCTCTCCCTATTACAAAAAGGAGGACTCTACGCGTTGTTAGCGTTCTTTGGCGCTATTGCGGCTGGGGCGGCCATGTATGTCTTTATCGAGTCGCCCATTGAGCGCTTCAGGCACTCTCTACAGGGTAAATTAAAACAAAAACGGCCCATAGCGGCCTGAAATCAGCCCGCCGTCCCGCGGGCTTTTTTCATGGTGTTGTGCAATTTTGTGGGCGCCCGGTTGAACGTGCTTGGTTCCGTCGCAGGTATTGCTCTTTGGGTTGTGGAGCGTGGGGGCTTGAAGGTGAAACCATTCATTGATCGGGGGTGTCTGTTGAATGGGGCGGGCTGGATATCAATTCGAGGCTAGTCTTACCTTTAATTGAAAGGCTGCCGGAGCGGTTGTCCGCAATAAGGAAATGGATGAACAAGATCATTGTGCTGATTGTGATGGTGCTGTTGGCCGGTTGTACCACGAGTGCAAAAACTCATGCGGTAAGAGGTGTCAGTGGTATTGAGGTCGACTGTTCGGGCCTGGGGTCGGGATGGGATCGATGTCTCAAACGTGCAGCGAAGGAGTGCAAGTCATCGGGATACAAGGTTGTTGCGAGGTCCGATGATGCGCGGGAAGAGGATGATTTTCCGTTCGGCTTCAATCCGGCAGGTTACCTGACCCGGACCATGGTGGTGATATGTCGGTAGACGGCTCGCTGGTGGTGCGGCGGGCGCAGAGGTGAGGGGGGGATGCCTCTGAATGGATATGTCAACTTCCAGACTGTTCAAATCCTTGCGGGCATGCTAAAACCTTTTAAGCGCTGATCTAGCTGCTTGAAAAAGAAGGGAAAAATATGACGAAGTCGGAGTTGATCGAACGAATTGTCACCCATCAAGGGCTGCTCTCATCCAAGGATGTGGAGTTGGCCATCAAGACCATGCTTGAACAAATGTCCCAGTGCCTGGCAACCGGAGATCGTATCGAGATCCGCGGCTTTGGCAGCTTCTCCCTGCACTATCGTGCACCGCGTGTGGGGCGCAATCCAAAGACAGGTCAGTCTGTCAGCCTTGACGGAAAATTCGTTCCACATTTCAAACCGGGCAAAGAATTGCGTGATCGTGTGAATGAGGAAGAGGAGGAGGGCGTTTGATCTTCGCTGATTATCAGGGAGCTGCTCATGCGTAATATCAAGCGCATCCTTCTTGGCGTTTTTATTCTTTTGCTGGTATTGGCGATTCTTGCGTTTGTGCTTGAGAACCAACAAACGGTGTCGTTGTTGTTTTTAGGCTGGGCTGGTCCTCAGCTGCCAGTGTCCCTGGTAGTGGTGGCAGCGTTGCTGATCGGTATGTTTATCGGTCCGATACTTGGCTGGTTTATGGGACGCTCGTCCAGAGCCGCGCGCAAGCGTCTTGTCTGAAAACGACAAGCGCATGGCGTCTGTCGAAATTGCACCTCTGCCTGTCTATATCCATTAGTAAAAGATTCATTAAGCTGTAAAATGCGTCCCTTGTTCGATAGTGGCCTATTCCCACTTCGATTCAGACTGACTCTGACGGAAGCCTCAGGTTTGATGGCTTCTGCATTCATGGATTAGACAGTGCTCGTTGGTGTCACTGTCCGCAGCTCAAGGGTATGGTTTCGCGTGAAAATTCTAGTTACCGGCGGCGCCGGGTTCATCGGCTCGGCAGTCATCCGTCACATCATTTCCAATACCTCCGACGCCGTGATCAACGTCGACAAGCTGACGTATGCCGGTAACCTCGAGTCGCTGGCTGAAGTCAGCGGTGATTCGCGCTACGTGTTCGAACGTGTCGACATTTGTGATCGTGATCAGATCGACCGTGTCCTGCGTGAACACCAGCCAGATGCCATCATGCACTTGGCTGCAGAATCTCACGTCGATCGCTCGATTACCGGTCCGTCCGAGTTCATCCAGACCAACATCATCGGCACTTACACTCTGCTGGAAGCTGCGCGCCATTATTGGGCGGCACTGGATGATGCGCGTAAAGCCAACTTCCGCTTCCATCATATTTCGACTGACGAAGTTTACGGAG
The DNA here is from genome assembly GCF_044748825.1 of Pseudomonas sp. NPDC089741. Lineage (NCBI taxonomy): Bacteria > Pseudomonadati > Pseudomonadota > Gammaproteobacteria > Pseudomonadales > Pseudomonadaceae > Pseudomonas > Pseudomonas sp. NPDC089741. The sequence continues at coordinate 3,611 of NZ_JBIVGT010000037.1, forward strand.
ATCTCGAGGGTCCGGAAGACCTCTTCACCGAAACAACGCCTTATCAGCCAAGCTCGCCTTATTCGGCCAGCAAGGCCAGTTCCGATCACCTCGTTCGCGCCTGGGCCCGTACTTATGGCCTGCCAACGTTGGTCACCAACTGCTCGAACAACTACGGCCCTTGCCACTTCCCGGAGAAATTGATCCCGCTGATCATTCTCAATGCGCTGGAAGGCAAGGCGCTGCCGGTGTATGGCAAAGGCAATCAAGTCCGCGATTGGCTCTATGTCGAAGATCACGCTCGCGCTTTGTATAAAGTCGTTACCGAAGGTGTAATCGGTGAGACCTACAACATCGGCGGTCACAACGAGAAGCAAAACATCGAAGTCGTGCATACATTGTGTGCGTTGCTGGATGAGTTGCGTCCGGACTCGGCTCATCGCCCGCACGCCAGTCTGATTACCTATGTTCAGGATCGTCCTGGGCATGACCAGCGTTATGCCATCGACGCCAGCAAGATCCAGCGTGAACTTGGCTGGACGCCGCAAGAAACATTCGAAACCGGTATCCGCAAGACTGTCGAGTGGTACCTCAACAACACTGAGTGGGTTGCTCACGTCAAAAGCGGTAGCTACCAGCAGTGGATCGACCAGAACTACGCGGATCGCACGAACAAGGCATGAAAATTCTCCTGCTCGGCAAAAATGGCCAGGTAGGTTGGGAGCTGCAACGCTCCCTTGCCCCGCTTGGCGAGTTGATCGCGCTCGATCGTCATGCCGTTGATGGTTTATGTGGCGACCTGTCCAGTCTGGATGCGTTGCGTGCAACTATCCGGCGAATCAGGCCCGATATCATCGTCAACGCGGCTGCGTACACCGCTGTCGACAAAGCTGAATCGGAAAGCGAGCTGGCTGATCGTGTGAACGCGCAGGCGAGTCGGCTCATGGCCGAGGAAGTCGCGATTCTGGGTGGCTGGCTGATTCATTACTCGACCGATTACGTCTTCAATGGACAAGGCACCACACCTTGGCAGGAGACTGATGCTGTCGCTCCGGTCAATCAGTATGGCGCAAGCAAACTGGCGGGTGAGCAAGCCATCACGGCGTCCGGATGCAAGCATCTGATCTTTCGAACAAGCTGGGTCTATGGCGCTCGCGGCAATAATTTCGCCAAGACCATGCTGCGCCTGGCCAAAGATCGCGACACGTTGAGCGTCATCGCCGATCAGATCGGAGCGCCAACAGGGGCTGATCTGATTGCCGACGTTACAGCATTGGCCATTCGCCAGGTGTTGCAGCAGCCCGAGCTGTCAGGTTTGTATCATCTGGCGGCCGCTGGCGAAGTGTCCTGGCATGGTTATGCAAGTCATGTGATTGCGTTTGCTCAAGATAACGGCGAGCAGCTCGCCGTCGAGACGGTCAATCCGATCGATACGACTGCTTATCCGACGCCCGCGCGTCGGCCTCTGAACTCACGCTTGAATACTCAGAAGCTGCGCGACAATTTTTCTCTACACTTGCCGGATTGGCAAAGTGGTGTAACCCGAATGCTTAGGGAAGTTCTGAACAAATGACCACGACAAATCGTAAAGGCATCATCCTCGCCGGTGGCTCGGGCACGCGCCTGCACCCGTTGACCCTTGGCGTCTCGAAGCAGATGTTGCCGATCTACGACAAGCCGATGATCTTTTATCCGCTGTCGGTGCTGATGCTCGCCGGTATGCGCGAGATTCTGATTATCTCAACCCCTGAAGACTTGCCTTGTTTCCGCAAGCTTCTGGGGGATGGCAGTCTGTATGGCATCAAGCTGACTTATGCCGAGCAACCAAGCCCCGATGGCCTGGCGCAAGCTTTCATCATTGGTGAAGAGTTTATCGGCGATGATCCTTGCTGCCTGATCCTGGGCGATAACATTTTCTACGGCCAGCATTTCTCCGACAATCTGCGTTCGGCGACCAACCAGCAGCACGGCGCCACTGTATTCGGTTACCACGTTTCCGATCCGGAGCGTTTTGGTGTGGTCGAGTTCGATGCTTCCGGCCGCGCGCTGAGCATCGAAGAAAAACCGTTGAAGCCAAAATCCAGCTATGCCGTGACAGGCCTGTATTTCTATGACAATCAGGTTGTACAGATTGCCAAGAACATCAAGCCTTCGGAGCGTGGAGAGCTGGAGATCACTGACGTCAATCGTGCCTACCTTGAGCAGAAATCGCTGAATGTGGAGATGCTGGGGCGTGGTTTCGCCTGGCTGGATACCGGCACTCATGATTCCCTGCTGGAAGCGAGCCACTTCGTTCACACGATCGAACAGCGTCAGGGGTTGAAAGTCGCCTGCCTGGAAGAAATCGCCTATCACAACGGCTGGATTACTGCCGAGCAGCTGGCCGCTCAAGCGGATGCGCTCAAAAAGACCGGTTACGGCCAATACTTGCAGAAGCTGTTGGACACGCCTTCACGCTGATCGAAATACCTTTTTCGAGCAGTAGTGTTTAACCGGTCTAATCAGGATTGGCATGCCAGTAGAACATCCCAAGGTTGCAGTGTTGTTGGCGGCCTTTAACGGCATGCGCTGGATCGAGGAGCAGTTGGCCTCGATCCTTGACCAGTCAGCCGTCGACGTAACCGTTTACATCAGTATCGACCCCTCCACTGACGGTACCGAAACCTGGTGCGCGGACTATGCTGCGCGCCATGCGCAAGTGATTGTCCTGCCTGAAGCCGGCAGCTTTGGCGGCGCGTCGCGTAATTTCTTCAGGCTGATTCGCGATGTGCCTGTGGAAGAATATGACTTCATCGCCTTCGCTGACCAGGATGATATCTGGAATCTCGACAAGCTTGATCGCGCGACTCAGGCGATCCGGTTACGTCAGGTTGACGCCTACTCCAGCAATGTCACGGCCTTCTGGGCAGACGGGCGAGCTTGTCTGCTCGACAAAGGGCAGCCGCAAGTCGCCTGGGATTATTTGTTCGAGGCTGCAGGTCCGGGCTGTACCTATGTCATGAGCCGACAACTGATGACGCAGTTAAAGGCGTCGATGCTCGCCAATTGGGACGAGTTGCAGCAGGTCAGCCTGCATGACTGGTATTGCTACGCCTACACCCGCAGTCACGGCTTAAGCTGGTTCATCGATCCGTTGTCGTCCATGCAATATCGCCAGCATGAGCAAAATCAAGTGGGGGCAAATACCGGTATCGGTTCGTTGATTGATCGTTACAAGACGATTCACGATGGCTGGTGGTTTTCCCAGGTGCGGTTGATCGCGAAGCTGGTGGGTGTCGGGGACGATGTATTCGTGCGGCGCTGGTTGTCGTTAGGCCGCAGGCAGCTGTTGAGATTGTCCCTGAGTGCCCGGCATTGCCGGCGTCGAAAGCGGGACAAGGTGTTTTTCTTCTGTATTTGTTGGGCCACTGCGGTCATTGGGAAAAAAGCTGAATGACGAAGCGCCGGGTGTTGGTTACAGGTGCCACCGGTTTTGTCGGTGAGGCAGTGGTTTTTCGCATGTTGCTGGACAAGGCGTATGCGCCTGTTGCCGCCGTGCGCGGTGAAAGCCGGTTGAGCGGTTTGTGCGATGTGGTGCCGTTCGACTTGAGCGCCAGCATTGAACTGCCAGCGTTGATGCAGATTGATACGGTGGTTCACTGTGCAGCCCGCGTCCATGTGATGAGTGATACTGCCGCCGACCCTCTGGCAAAATTTCGTGAGATCAACGTCCAGGGCACAACGCGCCTGGCGCGCAAAGCGGCCGAGGCGGGTGTCAGGCGTTTTGTGTTCATCAGTTCGATCAAGGTCAACGGTGAAGCGACATTGCCCGGAATGCCCTTCAAGGCTGACGATCAGCCCGCACCCGTTGATCCCTATGGTGTTTCCAAAGGCGAGGCGGAAGAGTGCTTGCGTGAAATCGGTCGTGAGACCGGCATGGAGATTGTCATCATCCGTCCGCCGCTGGTGTATGGCCCGGGTGTAAAAGCCAACTTCCTCAGCATGATGAGCTGGTTGCGCAAAGGCTTGCCGTTGCCATTGGGGGCGTTGCGAAATCAGCGCAGTCTGGTGGCGCTGGGCAATCTCGTGGATCTGATTGTTACCTGTATTGCGCACCCCGCAGCGGCGAATCAGACGTTTCTGGTCAGCGATGGCGAAGACTTGTCTACCACTCGCTTGCTGCGGCGTATGGCGGCGGCTCTGGATAAGCGGGCCTTTTTGTTGCCTCTGCCGAAAATGCTGCTGCGAGCTGCTGCACAATTGGTGGGTAAAGGGGATATGGCGCAAAGACTTTGCGGTTCACTGCAGGTCGACATCGATAAAACCCGCTTGCTGTTGCAGTGGTCGCCTCCTGTCAGTGTCGACAAGGCGTTGAAGGTCACAGCGATGCATTACCTCGATCATTGATCAATTCGCGTGCTGTTTTCGAATGGAGTTGAAGGTTTAGGGGAGTAGTGGCCATCGATCTGCAAGTGCCAATTGGCAGAATGCCACCCCTTTTGCCAATGCAGGGCGCTTGATACCCTACGCCCCCCCAAACCAATGCAGCTTTGCCGGGCTATTGAAGTTCAATCCAGGCCGATGCGATTTCAATTTTCCGGTGCTGTGAATGCCCGACCGTATTTCCTTCAGTGATATCACCGGGCTATCAAGTGGCTTTGACTCATTGTTATAATGGCAAATTTTGCGCAGTCGGAGCGGCCCATGAGAAGAGCATGTAAGGCTTGCCCCAATGATAGTGCGCAGTTTGATGGCGGGCGAATCAATCCCGTCATTATTTTATCCTTAACGCAATGGAGTGCTCGGTGGTAGTCCCTCTTCCGCAAGCTGTTCAGACAGGCAATTTACCTCCCCGCGAGCCGGGTAAAGGTTCGCACGCTTCGCGCGTCACAATCCTTATGTGTACTTACAACGGTGAGCGTTTTCTGTCTCAACAACTGGATTCCATTGCTCGTCAAAGTTTTCAGAATTGGGATGTCGTGGTATCGGACGATGGCTCAACCGATGGCACTCTGGACATGTTGCGCCAATACGCCGAGGCCTGGGGCGAAGGCAAGCTGACTGTCCGGCAAGGCCCGAAGCGAGGTTTCGCTGCGAACTTTCTGTCACTGGCCTGCATTGCCCCCGCTCAGTCGGATTTTTATGCATGGGCCGATCAGGATGATATCTGGCAAGACTGCAAACTCGAGGTGGCTCTCAAGTCGCTGCAGCTGTTGCCGATGGATATTCCAGCATTGTACTGCGCGCGTACTGAATTGATTGACGATGCGGGAGCGGTGATCGGCAGTTCGCCATTGTTTGCACGGCCGGCCAGTTTTGCCAATGCGTTGGTGCAGAGCCTTGCCGGTGGCAACACCATGGTTTTCAACCGTTCGGCGCAAGCGCTATTTCAGGCAGCCGGAGCACATCTCGATATAGTGTCCCATGACTGGTGGGCCTATCTGTTGGTGACCGGTGCGGGCGGACAAGTTGTCTACGATCATGCGCCGACCATTCTTTACAGACAGCACGATACCAATTTGATCGGTTCCGACATGGGCGCGCGCGCGCGTTTGGCAAGATTGCGCATGATGTTCAGCGGGCGCTTCAAAGGATGGAACCAGAGGAATATCGTTGCCCTTGAATCGGTTCGCGCAAGTTTGAGCGAAGAGAATCAATTGACCCTGGATCTGTTTCAGAAAGCCCGAAAGTCCCGGGGCACGGCGCGATTCTTGTGGTTGAGACGGTCCGGCGTCTATCGACAGACTATGTGGGGTAGCCTGGGACTGATCCTGGCCGCGATCATTAATAGAATATGAAGATATTCGCGTTTGCAGGACGCTTTGCACGCTTTCTGCAGGCACGTTAGCGGTATTTGAACGAGAGAATTTTTGATGAGGTTCATCTCCCTGCGTTTTTTTAGGTGTGTGTTTAATGCGTAATTTTTCGATTTCGCCGAGGGAATTGCTCGGTAGCTTGTGGCGCAATCGCAGCATGATCAAAGCTCTGGTGCAGCGAGAGGTTGTCGGGCGCTATCGCGGGTCTTTCATGGGGATTCTGTGGTCGTTCTTCAATCCGGTGTTCATGCTGGTTGTGTACACGTTTGTCTTCAGTGTCGTGTTCAAGGCTCGCTGGAGTGGCGGCAGTGATTCCAAGACAGAATTCGCGCTCATCCTGTTCGCGGGGCTGATCGTATTCAACCTGTTCGCCGAGTGCTTCAATCGCAGCCCGACGTTGATTCTTTCCAACGCCAACTACGTCAAGAAGGTGGTTTTCCCGCTGGAAATCCTGCCGTGGGTCACCGTGGGTTCCGCACTGTTTCATATGGTGATCAGTCTGATCGTATGGCTGATCGCCTATGTCTTTCTGTTTGGTACGCCGCATCTGACGGTCTTGTTGTTCCCGCTGATCATGTTGCCTCTGGTGCTATTGATCATGGGATTGACGTGGGCCCTGGCATCGCTCGGGGTTTACTTGCGTGATGTCGCGCAATTCATCGGGATCCTGACCACCGTACTGATGTTCCTCTCGCCCATTTTCTACCCGGCGAGTGCCTTGCCCGAAAAATATCAACACTTGCTGATGTTGAACCCGCTCACGCCAACCATTGAATACGCACGCGAAGTGCTGTTTTGGGGGCGTATGCCTGATTTCACTGTTCTGGGCATTTATTTCGCAGGCTCACTAGTGGTCGCCTGGCTGGGCTTTGCCTGGTTCCAGAAAACTCGAAAAGGATTTGCTGATGTCATCTGAGATTGCCATCAAAGTTCAGAATCTCAGCAAATGCTACGAGATTTACGACAAGCCACATGACCGTCTGCTGCAGATGCTCAGCCGCGGCAAGAAGAAATATTGCCGGGAGTTCTGGGCGCTCCACGATGTCTCGTTCGAGATTCGTAAAGGCGAGACCGTGGGGATTGTAGGCAAAAACGGCAGCGGCAAGTCCACGCTGTTGCAGATCCTCTGCGGAACCCTCAACCCTACCGGCGGCACCGTGGAAACCCACGGCCGGATCGCCGCGTTGCTTGAACTGGGCTCGGGTTTCAATCCCGAGTTTACAGGCCGCGAAAACGTCTACCTGAACGCAACTATCCTCGGTTTGAGCAAAGAAGAGATCGATGAAAAGTACGATGCAATCATCGAGTTTGCGGACATCGGCGAGTTTATCAATCAGCCGGTAAAAACCTATTCCAGCGGGATGCTCGTCCGCCTGGCGTTTTCCGTTCAAGCGCAGGTCGAGCCGGACATTCTCATTGTTGACGAAGCGTTGGCCGTGGGTGATGCGAAGTTCCAGGCGCGCTGTTTCGATCGCTTGAAGAAGTTAAAGGAAAATGGCACCAGCATCCTCCTCGTGACGCATTCGAGTGAGCAGATCGTGACTCATTGCGACAAGGCATTCCTGTTGAATGACGGTGTGCAGTTAGAGCAAGGCGAGCCACGCAAAGTCGTCAATCGCTATCTGGATCTGCTGTTCGGCAAGACCCAGAACTCTGTGGTGACTGAACTCGAGCCTGCTGTCGACGCACCGGAAACGTATCACACGCCTGAGGGCGGGATGGACGTGTTTGATACGCACCCCAACTACAATCCCAATGAGTATCGTTGGGGCGATCGCGCGGCAACGATCATCGACTTTCATCTAAGCGCTGATGGTCAAGAGTATCCCGTCGCAGTTGACACCGGCGCGAAACTCAAGCTGGCCGTGTTCGTCAGATTTGATACCGATCTGGTTTGTCCAATCCTCGGCATGACCATCAAAACCAAGGAAGGTGTAACCGTCTACGGCGTGAACAGTGAAACGCTCGACTCTGCGGATTTCCGTGCCTTTGGGCGCAAGGGCGATATTGTCGAGGTCGAGCTGTCGATTGCCTGCGAACTGGCTCCGGGTGACTACTTCATTTCCCTAGGCGTTTCGACCAAAGACGGTGAAGAAGTGACCCCAAGGGATCGCCGTTACGATTCTGTGCACCTTCAAGTGCGGCCGACAGACAAGTTTTTTGGGCTGGTAAATCTAGATTCGAGCATTCGTGCCAAAAAGGTTACAAATTGAATACTTTACTGACGCAAGCGGGCTATCAACTTAACGAAGAACTCAAGATCTGGTCGCGACCGGATTACGCGAGTATCAATTACAGTGACGGCGATACCACCGAACTGCGCATCAAGTACTTGATTGACAAGGCACGTGATGTCAGTGTTTTCTCCGATGAACTACGTGGCTGGTGTACGGATTGGCCATCGCTGTATTACCTGTCCAGCACTCGCGCGAACCTGCTGCGGGTGTTTGATGCCGATCTTCGCGGTGACGTCCTGGAAATCGGCGCTGGCTGCGGCGCCATTACCCGCTATCTGGGCGAGCAGGGCGGCAATGTCCTGGCGCTGGAAGGCAGTGCCCGCCGCGCAAGCATTGCCCGCGCGCGCACCAGAGACTTGCCGAACGTATCGGTGCTGGCCGAAACATTCGAAAGCTTCCAGATTGACAAGAAGTTTGATGTCATCACGCTGATTGGTGTTTTTGAGTACGCCAACCTGTTTGTGTCGGGTGAGAACCCGGGCGCGAACATGCTTGCAAAAGTCCGTTCGTTGTTAAAGCCGGACGGTTTGCTGATCATCGCCATCGAGAACCAGTTGGGCCTCAAGTATTTTGCAGGCGCACCGGAAGATCATGTTGTTACACCGATGTTCGGTGTCGAGGGTCGCTACAACAGTGCGACCCCACAAACTTACGGCAAGCAGGCGCTGGCTTCGCTATTGTCCGGTGCCGGCTTCTCGTCCAACGAATTTTTTGCGCCATTTCCGGATTACAAACTGCCGGTTTCGATTGTCACGGAAGAAGGCTTTGTCGACCCTGATTTCGATGCTGCGGCTTTTGCCTGGCAAAGCGCCCAGCGCGACCCGCAGTTGCCTGAGCTGTGTACGTTTTCGCTCGAGTTGGCGTGGCCGCAGATCTGCAAGAATGGTTTGGGCATGGACATGTCCAACTCCTTCCTCATCGGTGCTTCGCCGGTTGCCCGTAAAACCCTCGATAAAGGAACGCTGGCCGTTCACTTCAGCAGTGACCGCCGGGCTGAGTTCTGCAAGAGCTCCTCGTTCAAAAAAGGTGCTGACAGCTCAATTCGCGTTCACTACGAGAAGTTGGCCGAGACGCAAGCGGCGCCAGCTGTGGACTCTATCGTCGAATTCAAACTGACGGCCTCAGAGCCTTATGTCAAAGGGCAGGTTCTCTCGACGAAGTTGATCGAGATCGTCAATGCCGAAGGCTGGACTTATGCCCAGGTAGGCGTATTCCTGAACGGCTACGTGGATATACTGAAAAATATTTCCGGTGAGCAGCCGGGGGCAGATGGTTTGTTGCCGGGGCATCTGTTCGATGCCGTACCGCAGAACATTCTGATTGATCAGCAAGGTGCGCCTCATCTGATCGATAAAGAGTGGTCGCTGACGGTCGGTTTGCGCATCGAATTTTTGCTGTTCAGGGCACTGCGGCAATTGCTTGGGTCGGTGACTCGCTTCAGCCCATGTGCTGATTTCGCTACAGCCACTTACAAGGAATTCGTGTTTGCCGCTTCTGCGGCGGCTGGCTATTTGATCGACGAGGCAGATGTTCACCAATTCCTATCGCTGGAAGCCTCTGTACAAAGTGCCGTCAATGGTCGCGAGCCAAGCGAGTTTCTAACGTGGGAAGAGGATCGTCGGGTTGTCATCGACAACTTGTTGATGGCTTTCAACAAGTCTCAGGCCGCTTTGGCTACAGAAACACAAGCGCTGGACGCTGCCGGACGAGAAATTGAAAGAGTTGCGGCCGAGTCTCGACAGCTGCAAAGCGAACTCGAAAGTGCTCAGTCGGAACGCTACCGTTTGTCTGTGAGGCTGGCTGAAAGTCAGGTGGCCTACAATGATGTGATCCATTCGAACTCCTGGTTTATCACCAAGCCGATCCGGTTTGTCGTTCGTTCATTGCGTAATGGCAAAAAGGCTTTACGCAGCAACGTGGAAAGCTGCAAGCGCGCAACCACCGTTTATCTGCGTGACCAGGAGGTCAAGGCTCCGGTATCTGCTGACAAGAGTTACATCGTCGAGGCGCCAATCGCCCGTGCCCGGTCCGTGACCGTGATCTTGCCTGTCTATAAAGGCATCGAGATGACCAAACGCTGCATCGAAGCTGCCATGCCAGGCATTCTTTCGATGCCGGGTTCAAAGATCATTGCGATCAACGACTGCAGCCCCGATGCCGGTATGCTGGACATGTTGCTCGAGCTCGAAACGCAATGGCCAGGCGTGCTGACGGTTCTGGACAACCCGAATAATCTGGGGTTCGTCAAAACCGTTAACCGTGGCATGCGCCAAGCTGGCGAAGATGACATCGTGTTCCTGAACAGCGATGTGATCGTTCCGCAAAACTGGCTGGAACGACTCACCGCAGAAGCCTACAGTGCACCGAATATCGGTACGGTGACGCCGTTCTCGAATAACGCGACCATCTGCAGTTTCCCGGCCTTCCTGTACGAAAACGAACAGGCGTTCGGGCTGGACGTTCATCAGATCGACAAAGTCTTTGCCGGTGCTCGACTGCCGAATGTGAAGGCACCGACCGGTGTCGGCTTCTGCATGTACGTGCGCCGCGATTGCCTGGACGTCGTCGGGCTGTTGAACGAGGAAAAATTCGGCCGTGGCTATGGCGAAGAAAACGATTTGTGCCAGCGTGCCCTCAAGGCTGGCTGGTTCAACGTCATAACTCCAAACCTGTACGCGTTCCATGAAGGCGGTGTCAGTTTTTCCTCGACCAAGCAGGCTTTGATCGAAAATGCCTTCAAGGCCATTGTCGAACTGCACCCGGACTATCACCTGGATATTCAGACGTTCATTGCTGAAGATCCGGTCAAGCTGGTACGCGTCAATCGTCTGGTTCAGTTGCTGTCGACACTGGATCGTCCCAAGATCCTGCAGGTTTCCCATGAGGCCGGGGGCGGGGTCAAGCAGCATGTCGAGGAACTGAGCGAAGCGCTTCAGGCGAATGCCTACAACCTGATTCTCACGCCGCGCAAGGGTACCGGCGCCGTCTCGCTGTACATGGGCACATTCCCTGGGGCAGACGAACTGGTATTCCGTCTTCCGGAAGAACTCCCGATGCTGGTGGACTTGCTTAAAGGCTGCGGTGTCGGATTCGTCCATTTCCATCACTCTCTTGGATTGAACCCGGCACTGTTCGACCTTCCGGTGCAGTTGGGGACTGAGTATGCATTGACGGCCCACGACTTCTACTGGATCGGTGGCAACCCGACGTTGACCAACGACGCGGGTGTTTTTCCTGGCCAATATTCCGATGATTTGCTCAATCCTGCTTTCCCTCTGCCCGATGGTGTTTCGGCAGCCGCGTGGCGAGATCAATTGAGAGGCTTCATCGAAAACGCGAAAACGGTTGTTTTCCCGTCCGAGTACACGCTGTCGCTTTACCAGCAGCACTATGCTCTGCAGCGTCCGATCGTGGCGCTGCACGTTGAAGAGAAACGACCTGTCAGTTCTGCGGTGGCGGCGATCAGTGCCAAGCCGCGGTACAACGTGGGTGTGCTGGGTGCGCTGGGCAAAGAAAAAGGTGCTGATTATCTCGAGCAACTGGCTGCGAAGGCGAAGGCTGCAAGTGCGCCCTTCGACTTCAAGCTGCTTGGGTTTGCCTATCGGGAGTTGAAAGGCGTTTTCACCACCGGTCAATACGATGCCGCTGACCTTGCGCGTTTGATGGCGGAACATGATCTCGACTTGATCCTGTTTCCTGCGCAGTGGCCGGAAACCTACAGCTACACGCTCAGTTATGCGCTGCAGTCGGGTTTGCCGATCATTGCGCCGGATATCGGTGCATTCCCCGAGCGTCTGGCCAGCCGTGAACATACGCTCGTATACCGTTTTGGCATCGAGCCGGCAGAGCTTCTGGGGGCGATGGGTGCATTTGTGAAGTCGTCGGTTGCCGGAGACTCCGTCCGGGCGCCATCACATGTCCAAAGCCTGTTGAATGCTGATTTCTACGATGTCGATTATTTGCAATTAGTGAATAGCGATGTGCCGCACCAGGAACACCTCGGTTTCCTCGAACTTCCTGCAGCGAGTGCTTCGGCAGCCGAGTACGAAGTGCCGCTGACCACCCGGGAGATCGCGCTGCTCGCTCTCTGGACGTTGTACCGCAAGCCTGGCATGCAGCGACTCAGCCGTGCGGTTCCGTATGGCCTGCGTCAGAAAATCAAGAGAAAGCTGAGCAAGCGTCCACTTCACGAAATTGTCGACCTGCACAAAAACTGAGCCGGTTATGCCCCCTTACCGCTGAATTTCAGCGGTAAGGGGCTGAGTATTTTGACGCAATGTCGAATTCGAGTTTTGCAAAGGAGCCACTGGGCTTATGAGTAGCGTTTGGCTTGTGCCAGTGGTTTTCGCCAGTGCCTTCATTTTAACGGCGCTCTTGCGCCGCTATGCCTTGTCCAAAAGCCTTATCGATATTCCCAACGACCGGAGTTCTCACACTATTCCGACCCCGAGGGGCGGAGGCGTGGCGATCGTGGTCACTTTTCTGGCCGCGCTTTGTCTGTTGTTTGTAGGGGAGTTGATCCCCACAGGACTGTTTGTCTCGGCGATGGGAGCCGGCGCTTTGGTCGCAATTATTGGCTTCATGGATGATCATGGCCACATCGCTGCACGTTGGCGGCTCTTGGGGCATTTCGCCGCGGCTGCATGGGCACTTTATTGGTTGGGAGGCTTGCCGCCGATTCATGCATTTGGCCAAGTGGTCAATCTGGGCTGGGTCGGGTCGGCATTGGCGGCTTTTTATCTCGTATGGATGCTCAACCTCTATAACTTCATGGATGGTATCGACGGGATCGCCGGTGTCGAGGCGGTCACGGTTTGCCTGGGTGCATGCCTGCTGTACGCGTTAGGCGCCGATGCCCCGTTGATTGGGTCGACTCTATTGCTCGCTGCCGCTGTGGGCGGATTCCTGGTCTGGAATTTCCCGAAGGCGCGGATCTTCATGGGCGATGCCGGCAGCGGGTTTCTTGGTCTTATTCTGGGCATTCTCGCGCTTGCGGCCAGCTGGGTGTCATTCGAGCTGTTTTGGGGATGGCTGATCCTGCTGGGCGTTTTTATCGTCGACGCAACGTTTACGCTCCTGCGCCGGCTGCTTCGCGGCGAGAAGGTTTATGAGGCTCACCGCAGTCATGCCTATCAGTTTGCTTCGCGTCGATATGCCCAGCATTGGCCCGTCACGGTTACAGTGGGGTTGATCAATTTGCTGTGGTTGCTGCCGATTGCCGTATGCGTCAGCCGATTATGGCTGGACGGGGTGGCGGGGCTCATCCTTGCTTATGCTCCTTTGGTGTTTCTTGCCTTCAAGTACCAGGCAGGAAAGGCGGAGTAGAGCTGATCGGAGCACCCGGTTGCATTCGTAATGGCAGCATAATCCTGCTGCACTTACGTGATAACATGCGCGCGCCGAATAAAAGGTAACAAAACGAGTTCGCGTAATGATCGATATTAAAAAGCCAACAACAACACTTGGCGACATGGTAAAGCTTCGCGCCAACAATTTTGACTTGCTCAGATTGTGCGCGGCCTTGGTCGTCTTGATTACCCATAGCTTTGCGCTCACGGGAAAATCGCCGGCAACCTGGTATTCCCTGTTTATGGGGTATGAACCGGGAAGCCTGGCGGTCAGCGCTTTTTTTGCGATCAGTGGTTTTCTGATTGCGGGTTCATTGGAGCGCCGTACGTTCACGGAATATTGGCAGGCACGCGCCTTGCGCATTATCCCGGCACTGGCGGTCACTTCGTTCGTTTCTGCATTGATATTGGGCCCTGTTTTCACCGCGCTGCCGCTTGGTGAGTATTTCCAGAACTCCGGCACCTATCGTTATCTGACCAATTCGATTCCGTATCAGACAGCGTTCGTACTGCCTGGCGTCTTCATGGATGTTACCTATCCGCAGACGGTGAACGGTTCGTTGTGGACGATCCCGATCGAAGCGTTTTGCTATGTAGCGCTGGCCGCGATTTTCTTCGTCGGACGTAGAACCTTTTCACTGGTTGTACCGGTAATGGCGTTGATTTCGGCGTTCTTTGTCTGGTTGTTTTTCCACGGCCCCATCGCACCAATCACGTTTTTCGGTACGACTGAAGTATTGCCGGTTCTGCGTTTCGGTCTGATGTTCCTGGTCGGTACCTTCCTCTGGAAGTACAAGGACATCGTGCCATTCAAAGGCAGCATCGCAGCAATGTGTCTGGTTGTACTGTTGATCGGCTCGCGATTTGGTTATACCAACCTGGCGCTGTTCATTGCGCTGCCGTACTTGCTGATGTACCTGGCTTATCGTCGTCCTGTCTGCGTAGACGGCATGCGCAAGCTCGGCGACCTATCTTATGGCACCTATCTCTTCGCCTTCCCGATCCAGCAAGCGCTGGTGTCGATCTCCCACAAGTCGATCAACGGCTGGTGGTTGGCGATTGCCGCCAGTGTGCTTTCCATGGGCTTGGCGTGGTTCTCGTGGCGGTACATTGAAAAGCCGGCGATGCAGTTCAAAAAGAAGTTCTCGGCACCGGTGGTGCTTGAAAAAACAGCCTGACCTGCAGGCATAAAAAAACCCGGCTTGCCGGGTTTTTTTATGCCTGCAGGTCGTCAAAAAAACTGTTCAGGCTGGATGTCTACGGGGCTGTTCAATGCGCTGGCGTTTTACCCTTCACAAACACCAACTTGCTCAGCACAAAGGTCAGCGGCAGCGTCAGTGCAATGGCTGCGAGTGGCGCCAGATATTCGGGAAGTGACAGCTTCTTGACCCACAGCCAGACAATAATAACGCCCAGGACGTACTGCGCCAAATAGACAAAAGGGAACAACAGGGCTGACTTCATTCCTTGGTGTTCTTTGAATACGAAGAAACGGCTGAGCATGAACGCCAGAAAGATTCCGCAGACGTAACTGATTGAGTAACTCCAGATATAAGGCAGGAAACTCAATAAAATCAGGTACAGAACGTAGGTCAGTGCAGTGTTGAGTCCTCCGGTCAGAAGAAACCGGACAAACTTGATCTCCAGCAGTTTTTTCAGATTCATTCTGTCGAAACTGCCTGCTGCTTCTTCTCGATCAGGAACTGATCGTAGTCACGGATATAGTCGTCGGCCATGTAGTGTTCCGAGGCGAACACCAGCAGGACGGCGTCCGCCGAATACTTGTACTGAATGCCCCAGGTCATCGCTGGCAGGAACAGGCCCAGCGTGTGGTTGTCCAGAACGAACTCCTGGCGATGCTTACCGTTGTCGGCAACGACATGTACTGTGCCTTTAACCGCTACCAGAAACTGGTGGCATTCGCGGTGAGCGTGCTCGCCACGGGTTTCTGCCGTTGGAACGTTGGTTACCAGAAAGTAACGTTTCACTTCGAACGGCACATCTTTACCGCATTCGCCGACACTCAGGCTGCCGCGCATATCGACGGCTTCCATCATGCGGTGCAGCGTGACGCCGCAAGGGTAGACATCCGATTTGCCGACCTTGACCGGATTTTCCACCAATGCACCATCGGTAGGCTTGGCATCGACGTAGCCGATGATTTTTGCCGGGTTGCCGACCACGATGGCATTGGGTGGAACCGATTTGGTGACCACTGCGCCTGCGCCGATCATTGCCGAAGTGCCAACGATGATGCCCGGCAGAATCGTTGAGTTGGCGCCCAGAGAGGCACCTTTACGAATAATGGTTCGGGAGAATGCTTCTGGATAGACCTTGCTGCGCGGGAACTTGTCGTTGGTGAATGTGACATTCGGTCCAACGAAAACATCGTCCTCAATGGTGATGCCGTCCCAGACCTGCACGCCGCATTTCAGTGTCACGCGGTCACCGATGATGACGTCGTTCTCGACGAACACGTTGTCGCAGATATTGCATTCGGCGCCGATCCGAGCGTTCGGCAGCACATGGGCAAACGCCCAGACCCTCGAGCCGGCGCCAATAGTGGACGATTCACAAATCGCACGGTCGTGAACGAAAAAATCCCGCGAATCACTCATTTATTGGCTCCAAACTCAGAAACTTTCATAGGGATCGCCAGTGGGCGCCCTTTGGTATTTTCATAGGTGCGCCAGGCATACGAACCGATCACGCCCAGTCCCAGCAGATTCAGGCTGCCCAGCAGCGTGATGGTGAACAAGGTCATCGCGTATCCGGGCACGTCAATAAGGCCACCCAGCTTGGCCAGCACGACACTGAATCCATAGAGTGCAGAAAGCGCCGACCCCACGGCCCCGATCCGGATCAATAACCGGATCGGCAGGTCGGTAAACGAGAAGACGCTATCCATCAGGTAATTGACCTTCTTGCGCAGCGTCCAGGCCGATTTCCCGTGCTCTCTGGCCACCCGGGAATAGTGGACGATCTGACGACGGAAGCCGAGCCAGAAAATCTGGGCGATCAGCGAACTATGCCGCTCTTCAAGCTTCAACAGATTGTCGCGAAACTCCAGATTGCAGCCGAACATATCGACGCCGCCGGCCGGCATTTCCGGAATCACGTAGCGCTTATAAAGTCCCCAGAATGTTTTCGAAGCGAGCTTTGACAGGAACGGATCCTGACGGCTTTCTCGCACGCCTACGACAACATCCACTGGTTCGGTATTCAGCACTCGATTCATGGTCAGAACCAGGCTAGGTGGTTCCTGCAGGTCGGCAGCCATGACAGCGAACGTCGTGCCTTTACCGTGCTGCAGGCCGGTTCTGATCGCCATGAAAGAGCCGAAGTTCTTCGACAATAGAATCAGCTGCGACGCGAAATTTTGCAGTGGCAGGCTGTCGCGCAGAATCTCATACGAGCGATCCGGGCTGCCATCTACAACGAACACCACTTCCAGTGCTCCGTGAAGCTCGACATTCAAGTTGTCGACAGCCTTCAACAGTGAAGGGAGTGATTCTTCGTTGCGATAGACCGGAATGACGAGCGACAGCACGTTAAGTCCTCTGTTTGAAGTAGCTGTTGACCACTTCAATGACGCGGTTTACCTGAGATTCTGTCAGCCCTGGGAAGCAAGGCAGGGACACGAGGCGAGAGCACGCCGACTCGGTAACCGGCAGGTCGAATTGCTCGGTCAACGTGTAGGCCGTCTGCCAATGATCGGGTACCGGGTAATGAACATCGGTGCTGACGCCGTGCTCTTTCAGGTACTGGGTAAAGGCCTCTCTGTCCGCTACACGCAAGACGAACAAGTGCGCAACAAAATCGTTTTCCAGGCTGACCGGAAGTGTTACCGGCAGGCCTTTGAGCCCCTGGGTATAACGGCGAGCGATATGCCGGCGTTGTTCATTCCATTGGTCCAGCAGAGGCAACTTGACGCGAAGAATCGCAGCCTGCATTTCATCGAGACGGCTGTTGCGGCCAAGGGCTGTGGTGACGTGATACTTGGTCGACCAGCCGTACTGGCGCAGCGTACGTAAGCGTTCGGCAATTTCGACGGAGGACGTGACGATTGCCCCGCCATCGCCCAAAGCCCCGAGATTTTTTGTCGGATAAAAGCTGAAGCAGGCCAGATCGCCGAAGGAGCCACATTGGCCGCCGGATGATCTTGCGCCGTGAGATTGAGCGCAATCTTCCAGCACCGCCGCACCTGCCACCTTCGCCATTTGGGCAAGCGTTTCGATTTCAGCCAGTTGACCATAAAGGTGAGTGACGATCACGACTTTGGCCGGCCGGGACAGCGCTTTTTCCAGAGAAGCGGGGCACATGGTCAGCGAATGTTCGTTTACATCGACATACACCGGCTCGGCGCCCACGGCGCGAATGGCCGTGCTGCTGTAGAAACCGGCATTGGCCACGGTAATGACACGATCACCCGGGCCTACGCCAAGCGCAAGTAAAGCGATCTCCAATGCTTCGGAGCCATTCGCGACGGAGATGCAATGCTCAACGCCTACATAGTCGGAAAATTCGCGCTCAAAGGCTTTGACCTCCTCGCCCATGATGTACCAGTGTCGATTGACTACCCGCATCAGGGGTTCGGAGAAGTCGATGCCTGCGTTCGCCGCGGCTGCAGAAAACAACGGAACGGTTTGATTCACTTCCATGATTTATCCAGAAATATATGGCGGAGCACTTGATGATGGGCGAAATGTTACTACAGATGTTGCCGCGCATGTCGGGCCAATCCACGTCGTTCGTAGGTAGCGCGCAATGACTCAAAGTGCCTGTTGTTCAACGTAATGAGGTGCATATCCTGTTGCCCGGAATGGAGCTCCAGGGAGCTCCGCTCGCGAAGGACGTTGATCGCCTATTGATATTGCGCGTGGGTCGGATCGGGTTTCTCTGAAAGCTTGATCAGGTAGACACCGTTATCCAGGCGAACAGAACCAGGCGCGGGCCAGACCGGCATATCCTTGAACTTCGGCGTGAGCCCTATACGAATTGTCGGGTGGAGTGTGAACACGTTGCTGAAACCGACCAGCTGCATATATTTGAGCATTCGGTTGGCGTTGCCTTCATCCCAGTCGAAGAACGAAGCGCTCATCGTTGAAGAGTCGGGAGATGGATATCGGCTACTGAAGGAAAACTTGCCATATATATCAACCGGTGCCCGAGCTTCTCGATCGAAATGAGGGTCGACCTCTGCTATCCGAGCATAGATGGCTTCTGCCGTAAGGCGGTCGTGGGTGGTCGCCAGAATGGTGCTGGCAGCATACTGACTGTTGATGGTTACCATCTGGAAGATCAGCACTGAAACCAGAATGAGGCCCAAGGCCTGGAGAGCACCTCGTTTTTCAAGAATGACCATGACGCTGAGCCACGTGATGAAAGACACTGCCAGCATGGAGCGCATCGGAAGAAACGAACCCCCGGTGACAAAATGCAGCAGGAAAGGCGAGAGTAGCAGGGCGCCTATAAACAGCATCATGCGAGCGGAGGATATCAGCGTTTTTTGCGTAATCAGAAGCAGTGTGGCGATGCCAAGGACCACCGTGGAAATGAAGAAACTGACGCCGAAGCTCTGCACCGATCCCGTATAGATCTTGAACATCTCATTAACGGTCAGCTTTGTGATCTGCAAAGGATTTGCGAGTAGCTCATCAATTTTCAGGAAACTGTCCAGATAACCGTAATTCACCGGGTAAAAGTGCTTCGCGACCTTGTTGAAGAACGCATATAAAATCAAACCGCTCAGGAAAACAGTTACCAGCGCAGCAATCCTTTTAACAAGCACCAGCAAAGCAGTAGGTGGTTCGTTAATCTTGTCTCGGGCCGCAAATATGACGCTACCGATTGCGACCACCAGATAAAACATTGCCAGCGACTGATAGGCGCCAATAGCCAGTGAGAGAAAGAAGCTGGCGCTGGCGAACTGGAGTATCTGGCCTCGATACAATCGAGCGGAAATATTTATACGAGATGTGATGTATACGGCGATGGATAAGCACAATACCCCAAGGCCGGTTGATGGCAAGTTTGAATAGAACTCGCCAATGAACCACCAGGTTGGGTGTGCGACAAATGCACAGTAGGCGAACGTTGTGATCCAGCTGAACTTTAGGTTATGTGCACGTAATATCACCATGTATGACAAGGCGAGGCAGATATAAAAAAACAGGTTCGGAGCAAATGGCAAGACCGGCAATGGGAAAATAAACTTTTCTACCAGGAACGCAGTCCATCGTCCGTCCGAAATCCAGACTGAAGGATCTGTGCGAAAGGCACCCACCTCGTCATCCACTGACAGGAAGAACTGGCTCATGGGAATAAGATTCAGAAAAATCCCCGCGCCCAGCAGCGCTGAAAACTCGGTTGGCGAGAAACCGTCTTTTTTTAGCGCGCCTTTCAATCGTGCGATCCAGCCGCTTTCCCGTTGGGTATAGTCAAGAATGGCCGCGTGCCAGTTGATCCATATGACGATCGCCAGTGCAATCAATGCCGCCAAGGTAATAGCCATGCCAACTCTTACTTTGTCGAGATGCGCACTGTCTATGTGAATGGAGATCTGGGGGTCCGTTGAACCAGCTGGTGCAATAAAGAAAGTACGGTTGTTGCGAATGCCCTTTTGAAGTTGAAACGATGGATTTACATTTTCCATCGACACCACGGAGTGGTAGACCAGCAAGTTAATACTCACCGATGTCAGGTAGAAATCCCCTGCTTTTTCGAGTGGGTCCCATCGCAGGTCATCGTCATAGACTGGCAGACTGAACTGAAACGCTGTTCGGGAAGAGTCGAGTTTTGTATAGGAGGAGTTTTGCTCGGTATAAGGTGAAAGTCTTTTGTAGAATAACTGTGATTTTTCAGCAGGGAATTCAAGAGTTTCGATTTTCAGCGTCGGCGTTAATATTGGACTTTTGAGTAGTAACCACGTTAGAGCCAGTGTCAGGATGACGACCAGGGCTGTCCATTTTGTAAGTGTCTTTACCTTTATCCTGAACCCGGTGTGCATAACGTGTGCTCACTTCCCTATACTTTCTGATTGTTGATTTCTTTGGCGCGTAAGACGGGGAACTCAGTTTGCAGAGCTACCCAACGGCTCGCACAGGCCAGGAGCCGGTCGCAAACGCGCCCGAGAGTATACTCGCTCACCTGACCAGTCGCAGTAACACGTGGCGGGCAGTGGATAAAATTTTCCCGGCTGAACGGGAAAGTCGCTGCTAGGGTCTGAGTAATTGACGCAAATTACATGCTTCGACAGTTGCTGCGCTTGGCCAGTTCTTTTTTCTGTAACGAAAGCCCTCACCTCCGTACAATGTCAACCGCCGATTCAACCCAAGGGAGTAGGCCAGATTGGTACAGGGGAGTATGAACAGAATGCGCGAATTCTTGCTGGGATTGCCACGTCGCCAGAAACGATTGATTCAGGTTTTGACCGATGTCGGCCTCGTCTGGCTGGCGCTGTGGCTGGCGTTCATCGTCCGGCTGGGCATCGACGAGATGGTCAATCCGTTCAAAGTGCACCTGTGGCTGTTCGTCTGCGCTCCCATCGTTGCCATCCCGCTGTTCATCCGGTTTGGCATGTACCGGGCAGTCATGCGCTATTTCGGCAACGACGCACTGGTGGTGATCATCAAGGCGGTCAGCTTGTCTTCGTTGATCCTGGCGCTGGTCGTGTACTGGTACAGCAATCACGAAGCGGTCGTACCGCGCTCGATCATTTTCAATTACTGGTGGCTGAGCCTGGTGATCATCGGCGGCCTGCGCCTGTGCATGCGCCATTACTTCATGGGCGACTGGTTCACCGCAGCCCAGCATGTACCGTTCACCAATCGTGACGACGGCCTGACCAAAGTTGCTGTTTATGGCGCGGGTGTCGCAGGTAATCAGTTGGTGGCAGCGCTTCGTATGGGCCGGGTCATGCGCCCGGTAGCCTTTATCGATGATGACCCGGGCATCTCGGATCGCTCGATTTCCGGGCTTCAGGTCTACAAACCCAAACACATTCAGCAGATGATCGACATGACCGGCGCGCAGGAGATTCTCCTCGCGCTACCGTCCTCGACGCGTGCGCGACGCCGGGAAATCCTCAATCTGCTTGAAGGTTTTCCACTGCACGTGCGCAGTGTTCCCAATTTCACTGACCTGGCCAGCGGCCGCGTGAAGGTCGAAGACATCCAGGAAGTCGATATTGCCGACCTGCTTGGGCGTGACGCGGTGCCGGCCCAGCCTGATCTGCTGGAGCGCTGCATCAAAGGCAAGATTGTCATGGTCACCGGTGCCGGCGGGTCGATCGGTTCCGAACTGTGCCGGCAGATCTTTTCCCTGGAGCCGACCACGCTGTTGTTGTTCGAGCACAGCGAGTTCAACCTTTACAGTATCCTTTCGGAGCTGGAACAGCGTAGCTGTCGTGAATCGGTCCCCGTCAAGCTGCTGCCGATCCTCGGTTCGATCCGTCATCCGGACAAACTGCTCGACGTGATGAAAACGTGGAAGGTCGATACGGTCTACCATGCCGCCGCTTATAAACATGTGCCGATGGTCGAGCACAATATCGCTGAAGGCGTACTCAATAACGTCATTGGCACGCTCAATACTGCCCAGGCGGCATTGCAGTCTGGCGTGTCAAACTTCGTGTTGATTTCAACCGACAAGGCCGTGCGCCCGACCAACGTCATGGGCAGTACCAAGCGTCTGGCCGAGTTGACCCTTCAGGCGTTGAGCCGTGAGATTGCCCCGGTATTGTTTGGCGACAGTTCCAACGTCTCCCGAGTCAACAAGACGCGATTCACCATGGTGCGTTTCGGTAACGTACTGGGTTCGTCCGGTTCGGTGATTCCGCTGTTTCACAGTCAGATCAAATCAGGCGGCCCGCTGACAGTCACTCACCCCAAGATCACCCGCTACTTCATGACCATCCCTGAAGCTGCGCAACTGGTGATCCAGGCCGGTTCGATGGGGCAGGGAGGTGATGTCTTTGTTCTGGATATGGGCGAGCCGGTAAAAATCGTCGAACTGGCGGAGAAAATGATTCATCTCTCCGGTTTGAGCATTCGTTCGGATCGCAATCCACAGGGTGATCTGGCCATTGAGTTCACGGGGCTGCGACCTGGTGAAAAGCTCTACGAGGAGCTGCTGATCGGCGACAACGTTGCAGCGACACCGCACCCGATGATCATGACCGCTAACGAAGATCACCTGCCTTGGGATGTGCTGAAGGCCAGGCTGAGCGAATTGCTGGTTGCGGTCGAAAAGGATGATTACTCCCGCGTCCGCCAACTCCTGCGTGAAACCGTCAGCGGCTACACCCCCGACGGCGAGATCGTTGACTGGATCTACCAGCAGCGCCGTCTCGAGCCCTGATTGTTTCACATCCTGTAACGTACGCATTTTTGACTTATGCCCATCGTGACCTAAGTTTGGGGAGCAGCTTCGGAAAGCTGCTTTCTCAAATGATGATGGAGCGTCACTTTATGCGTACCGGTTACTTCTACTCGCTGATTTTTACCCTGCTCACCAGCGCCTCGATTACGGCGATTGCGGCGCCAGTTGCTACGCCGGAGCTGCCAAAGGCGCCTCTGGTGATGGAGGTGTCAGCCGCGTCCTCGAAGGAAAAAATCGATCTGAACGACGCAGATGCGCCGACCTTGCAGAAAGAGCTGTCCGGTGTAGGTGAGGCCAAGGCCAAGGCGATTGTTGCATATCGAGAAACAAATGGGCCGTTCGCGTCAGTGGATGAGTTGCTGGAAGTAAAGGGTATTGGCAAAGCGATTCTGGATCGCAATCGTGAAAAGCTGGAAGTGAACTAAGCTGGGTTTTCCAAGCCATGAGGCCGGTCATTGACCGGCCTTTTTTGTTTCATCAGTACACGGACGGGCCACAAGGTCATGAACACGTTCGTCGGATGATAAAAAATTACGTCTATCATATCTCGTTAAGATTATGCCTATAATAAATCACCGCCTCTGACCGCGTGTTCCCTCAGTGGCTTTTCATTTCGAGCATTTTCAGGAGTACTGGCATGAATTCCGCAAAACACCAAGGCGTAGCTCTCGTCACTGGCGCTTCATCCGGTATCGGTGCGATCTACGCCGAGCGGTTGGCTGCACGCGGTTTTGATTTGCTGTTGGTAGCCCGTGATGAGGAACGTCTGGAGATCGCCGCGACCAAATTACGCGATGCGCATGGCATTCAGGTTGAGGTGCTCAAAGCGGATCTCACGCAAAAGGACGACGTGCTGAAACTTGAACAGCGCTTGCGCAGCGATTCGGGCATCAGCTTGCTGGTGAACAATGCCGGGGTTGCCGCTGACGGTCTGCTGGCCAATGCAGACCTCGATCAGTTGGAGCGCTTGATCCAGTTGAACATCACCGCTGTCACGCGTCTGGCAGCGGCGGCCGCCGCGAGTTTCACCAAGGCTGGACGTGGCGTGATCATCAATATCGCTTCGGTAGTGGCGCTGTTTCCCGAGCGCTTCAATGCAACCTATAGCGCCAGCAAAGCTTATGTGCTGAGCCTGAGCCAATCGCTGAACGCCGAACTTGAAGGTACCGGTGTTCAAGTCCAGGCGGTTTTGCCCGGCGTAACCCGCACGGAAATCTGGGAGCGTTCCGGGATCGATGCCAGCGGCATTCCGGCCGCGATGGTCATGGAAGCTGGCGAGATGGTCGACGCGGCACTGGCCGGTCTGGATCAGGGTGAGTTGATTACCATCCCGTCGTTGCCCGATGCCGGGGATTGGCAGGCGTTCGTTGCTGCGCGTCATGTCCTGGCGCCGAACCTTTCGCACAGTTCGGCAGCCCAACGCTACAAGTAAGGCCATTCAATTGATCAGGGGTAACCACGGTATGGATCAGCGTCGAGTTGTCGTCACAGGGATGGGCCTGGTTTCGCCGTTGGGCAGTAATGTCGAAATCGTCTGGCAGCGATTGCTAGCCGGACGCTCGGGTCTGCGTCATTTGCCCGATGCAGTGGTCGCCGACTTGCCGACCCGCGTTGGCGGCAGGGTTTTGTCCCTTGAGGAGGATGCCGAGGCGGGATTTGATCCGGATCGCGCCACGCCACCGAAAGAACAGAAGAAAATGGACCGCTTCATTCAGTTCGCCATGGAGGCCGCCCGTCAGGCACTTGAGCAGGCGGGGTGGCAGCCGACCGACAGCGTTGATCAGGAACGCACCGCGACCATCATCGGCTCCGGTGTCGGCGGCTTCGGCGCCATTGCCGACGCCGTGCGCACCACCGATAGCCGTGGCCCGCGACGTTTGTCGCCATTCACCATTCCGTCGTTTCTGGTCAATCTGGCGGCCGGCCACGTGTCGATCCAGCACGGCTTGAAAGGTCCCTTGGGCGCGCCGGTGACGGCGTGTGCTGCCGGGGTTCAGGCGATTGGTGATGCGGCACGCCTGATTCGCGCCGGTGAGGCGGATATCGCCGTGTGCGGAGGGGCGGAAGCGGCGATCGATCGGGTCAGCCTTGCCGGGTTTGCTGCTGCCCGTGCATTGTCCAGTGGTTACAACGACACTCCCGAGCGCGCATCACGTCCCTTTGACAGCGGTCGTGATGGCTTCGTAATGGGCGAGGGTGCCGGTCTGCTGGTGATCGAATCGCTGGAACATGCCTTGGCCCGGGGCGCTCAGCCTCTGGCCGAGCTGGTCGGTTATGGCACCAGTGCCGACGCTTATCACCTGACCGCCGGGCCGGAGGACGGCAGCGGCGCGCGCCGGGCGATGACTCTGGCGTTGGCGCAGGCCGGGGTAACCCCGGATCAGGTCCAGCATCTTAATGCTCATGCCACTTCCACGCCGGTCGGCGATCTTGGCGAATTGGCGGCGATCAAGTCGCTCTTTGGCACCGAGAAGAAAGTTGCCGTGACCTCGACCAAATCGTCCACGGGGCACTTGCTGGGTGCGGCGGGTGGGCTCGAGGCGATCTTCACGTTGTTGGCGATTCGCGATCAGGTGGTGCCGCCGACGCTGAACTTCGACAATCCAGATCCGGCGAGCGAAGGCGTGGACATCGTCCATGGGCAAGCGCGGTCGATGCCGATCGAATATGCATTGTCCAACGGCTTCGGTTTTGGCGGGGTGAATGCCAGCGTGCTGTTCAAGCGCTGGCAGGCTTAACCTTCGGACTGTTTGAGGTGTTCGCGGGCGACATCGAGAATGCGTTGCGCAAAATCGGCATCCGCGACACTGCGTGACAGCAGCAGCGCGCCAACCAGTGTCGACATGATGACAATGGCACGGTCAGCGCTGTTTTCGCCGCTCAGGGTTTCCTCTATCTGCTCCAGCCGCGCATTGAGAATTTTGTCGCTGGTGGGACTTGCCTGACCACGCAAGCCAAGTTCAGAGGAAATGGTCAACAGCGGGCATCCCTCATGGGGCGACGTCAGGTGCCATTCAGACAGGTAGGTTTCGATGAATGCTTCGCGAGGGTGTTCCTGAGAAAACAGTTCAGCGCATAGACCATCGACCTGATCGCCTGCCTCCTGCAAAGCCTTCTCGACCAACTCGTCCTTGGACTTGAAGTGCGAATAGAAGCCGCCATGGGTCAACCCCAGTGCTTTCATCAACGGCTGCAAGCCAGTCGCGCCGATGCCGTCCTTGCGGAATCGTGCCGAGGCTTCCTTGATGATGCGCTGATGGGTCTGGGCTTTATGGTCCTGCGAGTAACGCATGTGGAACTCTCCGCAACAATGCCACCATCTTAACCAAGGAAAATTAAATGGTGACTGTACTTCTACTTCTAAAAAGCATGCAGATAAGTCCGAAAGGAACCCGAACGAAAAACCCCGCCAATCAGGCGGGGTTTTTGTCAGCGGTCTTGCGCTTCTTTGGCGTCCGCTTCGGCATTGCGGGCGGCGACGCGTTTGCGTTCTTCATCGGTCAGTTCGACCTTGTTGGCGGTGTCACGCAACATCATCAAACCGCCGACGATCGAGCCGATTGCAACGACCAGAATCAACCAGGCATACCAGGGCATAACGGCTCTCCTTAATGTCAGCGTGACGGACGAGGATTTCGCCGTGCAACGCTGCTTACCACTTTTGAGCGAAGTGACTTCGCAGTGGTTCCATTCTAGGCCGGTTATCCCTGCTGCACCCGAAATCCCTGTAGGAGCCGCGGCACGCTGCGATCTTTTGATCTTTTGGCAAAGTAAAGTCGAAAGATCGCAGCGTGCCGCAGCTCCTACAGGGGATCACTGGCCCGTGAGCATGGCGTCGGCCGGGGCATTGGCGCGCAACTGGCCGGTAAGCAGGAAGTAGGTAAAACCGACGGCCATGAATCCGAGGAAGATCAAGCCGATCAGCGCGTTGAACCATGCCATGGCGATCAGGCACACCACTGCCAGCACCAGCGCGATCAGCGGGATCAACGGATAGCACGGCGCGCGGAAAGTACGTTCCAGGTTCGGTTCCGACTTACGCAGTTTGAACAGGCTGAGCATGCTCATGATGTACATCACGATCGCGCCGAACACCGCCATGGTGATCATCGCGGCGGTGAGGGTCATGCCGCCGAGGTTGATCAGGCCGTCGCTGTAGATCGCCGCGATGCCGATGATGCCGCCGGCGATGATCGCGCGGTGCGGGGTCTGGAAGCGCGAGAGTTTCGCCAGTGAGGTAGGCAGGTAACCGGCGCGGGCCAGGGCAAAGAACTGCCGTGAATAGCCAAGGATGATCCCGTGGAAACTCGCCACCAGGCCGAACAAGCCGATCCAGACCAGCATGTGCAGCCAGCCGGAGTTGTCGCCGACCACGGTTTTCATCGCTTGGGGCAACGGGTCGTTGATGTTGGCCAGGGTGCGCCAGTCGCCGACGCCGCCAGCAAAGAACATCACGCCCATCGCCAGTAACACCAATGTCAGGATCCCACTGATATAAGCCTTGGGAATCGTGCGTTTCGGGTCCTTGGCTTCTTCGGCGGCCATAGCCGCGCCTTCGATGGCGAGGAAGAACCAGATCGCGAATGGAATGGCGGCGAACATCCCGGCAATCGCCGGCGCGCCGAATACGTCCGAGCCGGCCCAACCATTAAGCGCGAAATTGCTGAAGCTGAACGCTGGCGCGACCACGCCCATGAACACCAGTAATTCAGCCACAGCCAGTACGCAGACGATCAATTCGAACGTCGCCGCCAGCTTCACGCCGAGAATGTTCAACCCCATGAACACGATGTACGCGCCGACCGCGGCGTGTTTCGGATCGAGCGCCGGAAACTGCACATTCAGGTAAGCGCCAATGGCCAGAGCAATCGCTGGCGGGGCGAAGACGAATTCGATCAGCGTCGCCAGCCCGGCGATCAATCCTCCTTTTTCACCGAACGCACGACGGCTGTAGGCAAACGGCCCGCCCGCGTGTGGGATCGCGGTGGTCAGTTCGGTGAAGCTGAAGATGAAGCAGGTGTACATGGTCGCGACCATGAACGAAGTCACCAGAAAGCCAAGCGTCCCGGCAACGCCCCAGCCGTAACTCCATCCGAAATACTCCCCGGAAATCACCAGCCCCACGGCAATGCCCCACAGGTGCAAAGTGCCCAGCGTGGGTTTGAGTTGTGTGTTCATGCGGTTGCTCCCTGAACGGTTTGGAAAGCTCGGGGGAGGGCGCGTGCAGTGGACGTGCCATTGCGGTGAAACAAGTCGTAATGAGTTGAAAGCTGTCGTATCGGGGATGTTCGCAGATGGATGGCCACACATTTGTGCGCCAGTTGGGTGCGATGTTGCCTGTGCTGCCGTCTTCGCGAGCAGGCTCGCTCCCACAGGGGAATGCATTTGAAAATGTGGGAGCGAGCCTGCTCGCGAAGAGGCCGGCCCAAACGCCACAAAACCTCCTGTAACGCCCGTATAAACCCACTCTTTACGCTTTCTTTATGCCCCGCCGCACCCCTCGGTCTCGTTCCTTTACAGCCTCCTTTCCGACAATCACCCCACACGCGGCAATACGCCGTAACACGGAGATCTTCCATGAGCGTTCTGGACGGGGTGTCACTGCTGCTGGCAGTGGGGCTGTTCATTTATCTGTTGGTTGCGCTGTTGCGCGCGGATCGGAACTAGGAGCGGCTATGCACAGTTATGACTATTGGCTGATCCTCGCGTTTTTCGCGGTGGTCCTGCTGCCGGCGCCGCTGCTCGGGCGCTTCTACTACAAAGTGATGGAAGGTCAGCGCACCTGGCTGACACCGATTCTCGGCCCGGTCGAGCGCGGTTGTTACCGCGTTGCCGGGGTCGATCCGCAGGCTGAACAGAGCTGGCAGAAGTACACGCTGGCACTGCTGGCGTTCAACCTCGCCGGGTTCCTGCTGCTGTTCGCGATCCTGCTGTTCCAGGATCACTTGCCACTGAATCCGCAGAATCTGCCGGGCCAGGAATGGACCCAGGCGTTCAATACCGCGGTCAGTTTCATGACCAACACCAACTGGCAGTCCTACAGCGGCGAAGCGACCCTCAGCTATCTGAGCCAAATGGTCGGCCTCACCGTGCAGAACTTCGTCAGCGCCGCCACCGGCCTCGCCGTGCTGGTTGCGTTGTGTCGCGGTATCGGTCGCAAATCGACCAAGACGCTGGGCAACTTCTGGGTCGACATGACCCGCGCCACCCTCTACGGTTTGCTTCCGCTGTGCCTGCTGCTGGCGCTGTATCTGGTCTGGCAGGGCGTGCCGCAAACCTTCGCGCAGTATGTCAACGCGGTGACGATGCAAGGTGTTGATCAAGTGATTCCGCTGGGTCCTGCGGCCAGCCAGATTGCGATCAAGCAACTGGGCACCAACGGTGGCGGATTCTTCGGCGTCAACTCGGCGCACCCGTTCGAGAACCCGAGCGCGTGGAGCAACCTGTTCGAAGTCGCTTCGATCATCCTGATCCCGGTGGCGCTGGTGTTCACCTTCGGCCATTACGTCAAAGACCTGCGTCAGAGCCGCGCGATCATCGCCTGCATGCTGGCGCTGTTCCTGATCGGTGGCGCGACGTCGCTGTGGGCCGAGTACCAACCGAACCCGACCCTGAACAACGCCGCCGTCGAACAGACCGCGCCGCTGGAAGGCAAGGAAGCGCGCTTCGGCACCACCGCCACCGTGCTTTGGTCGGTGACCACCACGGCCGCGTCGAACGGTTCGGTCAACGGCATGCACGACAGCCTCAACCCGCTCAGTGGCATGGTCGCGCTGGTCAACATGATGGTCGGCGAAGTGATCTTCGGCGGCGTCGGTGCCGGGCTCTACGGCATGTTGCTCAACGTGCTGATCGCGGTGTTCCTCGCCGGCTTGATGATCGGCCGTACCCCGGAATACCTCGGCAAGAAACTGCAGGCGCGTGAAGTGCAATTGTTGGTGGTGACCTTGCTGGTGATGCCGGTCGGCGTGCTGGTGCTCGGTGCGATTGCTGCCACGGTTCCCAGTGCGGCAGCCACTATCAGCAACCCCGGCCCACACGGTTTCAGCCAGTTGCTTTACGCCTATACCTCGGCGAGTGCCAACAACGGTTCGGCGTTCGGTGGCCTGAGCGCGAACACGCCGTTCCACAACCTGATGCTCGGGCTGGGCATGTTGATCGGTCGCTTCGGCTACATCCTCCCGGTGCTGGCCCTGGCCGGTAGCCTGGCAATGAAGAAAACCGCACCGATCGGCCAGAACAGCTTCCCGACTCATGGCCCGCTGTTCGTGACCCTGTTGACCGTGACCATTTTGCTGGTCGGCGGCCTGACCTTTCTGCCGACCCTCGCATTGGGGCCAATCGCAGAGCATCTGAGTATGGGCTTCTAAGCCTTTCATTTTAGGAGCTGGATGATGAATATGCCCGCAATCAAACCGGCCGCCGTCAAGGCGCCGGAACAAGCGAAAACCGCGATTTCGGCCCTCTGGCGTCCGGCGCTGGTGCAAGCCTTCGTCAAGCTCGACCCTCGGCAGTTGAAACGTTCGCCGGTGATGCTGGTGGTCGAATTGACGGCGATTTTCACCACCGTGCTGTGCTTCATTCCCGACGCCGATGTGCCGACCTTTGTTGCTGCACAAATCGCACTGTGGCTGTGGTTCACCGTGCTGTTCGCCAACTTCGCCGAAGCCTTGGCTGAAGGTCGCGGCAAGGCTCGCGCCGACAGCCTCAAAGCTGGCAGCGAAGGCCTCAGTGCGCGGCGCAAACTGGCCAATGGCAGCTTTCAAGTGGTGCCTGCCGCGAGTCTGCGCAAAGGTGATGTGGTGCGTGTCGAAGCGGGGGAGATGATCCCCGGTGACGGCGAAGTCATCGAAGGCATCGCCGCAGTCAACGAAGCGGCGATTACCGGTGAATCTGCGCCAGTGATTCGCGAGTCCGGCGGCGACCGTTCGGCGGTCACCGGCAACACGCGACTGGTGTCCGACTGGTTGCTGGTGAAAATCACCGTCAATCCCGGTGAGTCGACTCTCGACCGCATGATCGCGCTGGTCGAAGGCGCGAAACGCCAGAAGACCCCGAACGAAGTCGCGCTGGACATTCTGCTGATCGGCCTGACGTTGATCTTCCTGTTGGTCGTGGTGACCCTGCAACCGTTCGCCCATTTCGCCAACGGCAGCCTGCCGCTGGTGTTTCTGGTGGCGCTGCTGGTCACGCTGATTCCGACCACCATCGGCGGTCTGCTGTCGGCCATCGGCATTGCCGGCATGGACCGTCTGGTACGCCTCAACGTGATCGCCAAATCCGGTCGCGCCGTAGAAGCGGCGGGCGATGTGCATGTGCTGCTGCTCGACAAGACTGGCACCATCACCTTCGGTAACCGTCGTTGCAGCGCCGTGTATGCCGCGCCGGGTGTGAGTGGTCGCGATCTGGCCGAAGGTGCGCTGTTTGCTTCGCTGGCCGACGACACCGCTGAAGGCAAGTCCGTCGTCGAGTACCTGCGCGGTCTGCATCCGCAAGCGGAACCGGCGCTGGAAACCCTCACCGCCGTGCCGTTCAGCGCTGAAACCCGCCTGTCCGGCGTCGACTATCAGGGCCGGGTTTATCGCAAGGGCGCGGTGGATTCGCTGCTGGCCTTCCTTGGTCAGAAACGTGCTGATCTGGCCCCGGCGCTGGCGCGGGAAATCGACAAGATCGCCCAGAGCGGCGGCACGCCGTTGCTGGTCTGTGCCGACGGCAAATTGCTCGGCGCGATTCACCTCAAGGACGTGGTCAAGCCAGGTATTCGCGAGCGCTTTGCCGAGCTGCGCAAACTGGGGATTCGTACGGTAATGGTCACCGGCGACAACCCGCTGACCGCTGCGGCGATTGCTGCCGAAGCGGGGGTTGACGATGTGCTCGCCGAAGCCACGCCGGAGAAAAAACTCGCGCGCATTCGCCACGAGCAGAACGACGGTCGACTGGTCGCAATGTGCGGCGACGGTGCCAACGATGCTCCGGCGCTGGCCCAGGCTGACGTCGGCATGGCGATGAACGACGGCACACAAGCGGCGCGCGAAGCGGCGAACATGGTCGACCTCGACAGCGATCCGACCAAGCTGCTCGACGTGGTGCAGATCGGCAAGGAATTGCTGGTCACTCGCGGAGCCTTGACGACGTTCTCCATCGCCAACGACATCGCCAAATACTTCGCGATCCTGCCGGCGCTGTTCGCCTCGATCTATCCGCAACTGGGGGTGCTGAACATCATGCACCTGAGCAGTCCGCAGAGCGCGATCCTCTCGGCGATCGTCTTCAACGCCTTGATCATCGTCGTGCTGATTCCGCTGGCGCTGCGCGGTGTGCGCGTGCAGGCGGCGAGTGCGGCTGCGTTATTGCGGCGCAATTTGTTGATCTATGGGCTGGGCGGGATTCTGGTGCCGTTCGTGGGGATCAAGGCGATCGACATGTTGCTCACGGCTTTGCATTTGGTTTGAGTTTTAAGAGCCCCTCACCCTAGCCCTCTCCCGGAGGGAGAGGGGACTGACCGAGTGGTTTATCAGAGGTACGTCGACCTGAGCTATCGAGTCGAACTCAGGTCTCCAAAAGCACAAAGATCGGCTCCCTTTCCCCTCGCCCCCTTGTGGGAGAGGGCTGGGGTGAGGGGGAAACGATCCCCCTGACACCCCACAAAAGTTTGCCCAACGAATTCGAGGATTATGAAATGTCCACAATGATACGTCCGGCCCTGAGCCTGCTGGTGCTGATGACCTTGATCACTGGCGTTGCCTACCCACTGGTGGTGACCGGTGTTGCGCAAGTCGCGTTTCCCGCACAGGCCAATGGCAGTCTGGTCCATGACGCCGACGGCAAGGTCCGTGGCTCGTCGCTGATCGCCCAGGATTTTGTCGGCGATGCGTGGTTCCATCCGCGTCCATCCGCCGGTGCGTTTGCCACCGTTTCCAGTAGCGCAAGTAACCTGGCGCCGAGTAATCCGGCCCTTGCCACGCGAGTGATCGATGACGCCAACAAGCTCCAGGTGCCTGGCCAGGGCCCGGTGCCATTGGCACTGTTGACCACCTCCGGCAGCGGCCTCGATCCGCACTTGCCACCGGCGGCAATTGCCTATCAACTGGCGCGAGTCGCGACGGCGCGAAACCTGCCGGTGGCGACTTTGCAGCAACTGCTTGATGCGCACATCGAACAGCCGTTGGTGGGGCCGCCGGTGGTCAATGTGCTGGAGCTGAACATGGCACTGGAAAAGCTGTAGAAGATGATCATTCCCACGCTCTGCGTGGGAATGTATCAATGGACGTTCCGCGTCCGCTTTGGTGGGACGCAGAGCGTCCCGGGCTGCATTCCCACGCAGAGCGTGGGAACGATCATTCAAAACCGCACAAGGCAATCCCAGATGAGCGACTCCGGCCGCGCCGACGCACTGTTAGCAGACCTGCCCCGCGACGGCCGTGGCCGGCTCAAGGTATTCCTCGGCGCCGCCCCCGGTGTCGGCAAGACTTACGCGATGCTCCAGGCCGCCCACACGCAACTGCGTCAGGGCGTCAAAGTCATCGCCGGCGTGGTTGAAACCCATGGCCGCGCCGAAACCGAAGCGTTGCTTGGCGGCTTGCCGCAGCAACCGCTGGTGCGTTCGGAATACCGTGGCGTGATGCTCGAAGAAATGGACCTCGACGGCATCCTCGCGGCCAGACCGAAGCTGGTGCTGGTGGATGAACTGGCGCACAGCAACGCTCCTGGCAGTCGTCACACCAAGCGCTGGCAAGACATTCAGGAATTGCTCGCCGCCGGCATCGACGTGTTCACCACGGTCAACGTCCAGCACCTCGAAAGTCTCAACGATCAGGTGCGCGGCATTACCGGCGTACAAGTGCGCGAAACCCTGCCGGACTGGGTCCTGCAAGAAGCCTATGAACTGCTGCTGATCGACCTGCCGCCACGCGAGTTGCTCGAGCGTCTGCGCGAGGGCAAGGTCTATGTGCCGGAGCAGGCGCGGGCGGCCATCGATGCGTTTTTCACCCAGACCAACCTCACGGCATTGCGCGAACTGGCGATGCAAACCGCCGCTGCGCAGGTCGATAACGATCTTGCGCAAGGTTATCGCCAGCTCGGTCAGGCCGCGCCAGCAGTGCGCGGGAGGCTGCTGGTCGGCGTCGACGGCGATGCCCAGGCCGAACGTCTGGTGCGGCATGCCAGTCGTGTAGCGCAGCGTCGGCATTTGCCGTGGAGTCTGGTGCATGTCGACAACGGCAGCGTGCGTGACGAGCAATCGCGTCTGCGTCTGCAAAACGCGCAACAATTGGCCGAACGCCTCGGTGGCGAGGTGGTTTTACTGCGCGCCGGTGAAGTGGCGAAAACCCTGATCCAGCATGCCGCCGAGCGTCGTGCGAGCCTGGTGCTGGTCGGCCAGTCCCGGCCGAGTCTGCGCCGTCGCCTGTTTGGCGGTGGCTTGGCCGCGCGTCTGTTGCGTCAGGCCCATGGCCTGGAAATCAACGTCCTCGACAACGATCATCAACACCCGCAATCGCGTCCGCGAAGCCCGCTGACACTGGTGTGGTTTGACTATGCCCTGGCGCTGGTCGCGACGGTGCTGGCCAGTGCCTTGGCGTGGGCCGTGTCGAGTGTGCTGCCGTTGCCGAACATCTCGCTGGTGTTCCTCGCGGCGGTGTTGCTGGTCGCGGTGCGCAGCAGCCTCGGCCCGGCGCTGGCCTGTGCGGCGCTGTCGTTTCTGACCTACGATTTTCTGTTCATTCCGCCGAATTTTTCCTTCAGCATCCAGCGCGAAGAAGACGTGCTGACCTTGCTGTTTTTCCTGCTGATGGCGGCGCTCACCGGCAATCTCGCGGCGCGTCAGCGACGACAATTGCAGGCGTTGCGCGACACTCAGGAAGAGACCACCGAGTTGCTCGACCTGTCGCGCAAATTGACGGCCGCCACCGACCGTCAGGCTGTGGTCAGCGCCGCCGCGCAACACCTCAATGGCTGGAGCGATCTGCAGCTGTGCCTGCTCAATCGCGATGGCCAGAACGGCTGGAAAGTCGAGACCGGTGGCCCGCTGCAATTTACCGAGCCCGAACGCGCCGCCGCCGACTGGGCCTGGCAACACGATCAACCGGCGGGCATGGGCACCGGCACGCTGCCGCTCGGGCGTTGGTGGTGGTGGCCACTGTCGGTTGAGGACGGGCCGCTGGCATTGCTCGGTGTCTGCGCCAAAGAGGGCCAGACCTTGAGCGGTCAGCGTCGGCGTTTGCTCACCGCGCTGAGTCAACCGCTGGCGCAAGCGCTGGCCCGTGCGCAACTGGCGGATGATCTGGAGGCTGCGCGCCTGCATGGCGAAACCGAACAATTACGTAGCGCCTTGCTGGCCTCGGTGTCCCACGATCTGCGCACGCCACTGACCGCCATGCGCGGCAGCATCGACAGTCTGCTGGCGCTGGGCGAAGCCATTCCGCTGGAGGATCGCCGCGAGCTGCTCGAAGGCACCCGCGATGAAGCCGAACGCCTTGATCGCTATATCCAGAATCTGCTCGACATGACCCGCCTCGGGCACGGCGCCTTGAAACTTGCGCGAGACTGGGTGTCGCCGGCGGACATTGTCGGCAGTTCGCTCAATCGCCTGCGCGCGGTGCTCGCGCCGTTGCAGGTCAGTACCGAGGTGCCGGCCGAGTTGCCGCTGCTGTTCGTGCATGCCGCGCTGATCGAGCAGGCGCTGGTCAATGTCATGGAAAACGCCGCACGGTTCTCGCCGCCTCACGGACGTCTGGAATTGCGCGCTGGCGCCGATGACCAGGAGATTTTCTTCTCGGTCAGCGACGAAGGGCCGGGGATTCCCGAAGACGAGCGGGCGAAGATTTTCGACATGTTCTACACCGCCGCACGCGGTGATCGCGGCGGCCAGGGCACCGGTCTCGGGTTGGCGATCTGTCAGGGTATGGTCGGCGCGCACGGTGGGCGGATCAGCGTTGCCGATGGCATCGAAGGGCGCGGCACCTGCATCACCTTGCACTTGCCCTTGCAGGCGCAACCGGGGATGGATGATGAAGCCTGAATTCGCCTGCGCTACTCTCTTGCCAATCTTTTCTGTTGATGTGAATCCATGAGCCAGACCGCGACCATTTTGGTCATCGACGACGAACCGCAAATCCGCAAGTTCCTGCGCATCAGCCTCGCTTCGCAAGGCTACAAAGTGCTTGAGGCCGGCACCGGTGCCGAAGGCCTCGCGCAAGCGGCGCTGAACAAACCCGATTTGCTGGTGCTCGATCTCGGTTTGCCGGACATGGACGGCCAGCAAGTGCTGCGCGAGTTTCGCGAATGGGCCACGGCGCCGGTACTGGTGCTGTCGGTGCGGGCCAGCGAAGGGCAGAAAGTCCAGGCCCTCGACGGTGGCGCCAACGACTACGTGACCAAGCCGTTCGGGATTCAGGAATTTCTGGCGCGGGTGCGGGCATTGTTGCGCCAGGCGCCAGCAGGAGAGGCGCAGCAAGCGGCGCTGAATTTCGGCCCGCTGACGGTTGATCTGGCGTATCGGCGGGTGTTGCTCGACGGCGTCGAAGTAGCGCTGACCCGCAAGGAGTATGCGGTGCTGGCGCAACTGGCGCGGCATCCGGGCCGAGTGATCACCCAACAGCAATTGCTCAAGGATATCTGGGGGCCGACCCACACCGAGGACAGTCATTATCTGCGGATTGTGGTGGGGCATTTACGCCAGAAACTGGCGGACGATCCGACCCGGCCACGGTTTATCGTGACCGAGGCAGGTGTTGGTTATCGGTTGTTGGAATCTTTTCCAATGTAGGAGCTGCCGAAGGCTGCGATCTTTTGATCTTATTGCTGCTGCTCACTCTCATACCGATCCAGCGTATCGCGCGCAATCTCGCGGCCCAGCGCGATCAACTCCGGCGCCTTGTAAAACTCGAAAAACCGGCAAACCCGCTTCGGCACGTTGATCAGGATGTCCGGCGGATAGCCAGCAATCTTGTACTGCGCCAGCGAGGTCTGCATCACCTCGAAACTCTGGTTGATCAAGTCCAGCAGCGACGCCGGCCCGACGTTATCGATGATGAACGAACCGGTCGCGGATTTCGGCGCGCCTTCACGCTCCGGAGCTGCCGCCGGTTGCTGGTTCTCCGGCTCGGCACCTTCGAGCCACGGATTGATCTCAGCGGCCTCGG
Source organism: Pseudomonas sp. NPDC089741 (assembly GCF_044748825.1). Taxonomy (NCBI): domain Bacteria; kingdom Pseudomonadati; phylum Pseudomonadota; class Gammaproteobacteria; order Pseudomonadales; family Pseudomonadaceae; genus Pseudomonas; species Pseudomonas sp. NPDC089741. The sequence continues at coordinate 40,492 of NZ_JBIVGT010000037.1, forward strand.
CACGCAAGGCTTCCTGCTCCAGTTTCAGTAACTGCTCGGCCTGTTTGCGGCGGAACGGCATCTTCGAACCCAGCGAGTTGATCAGGCTGTCGAAGCGCGAACGGAAGGCCGGCGGACGCTCGATCACCGGCAATTTGTAATGGCGCTGGTTGGTCGAGTTGAGGTTGACCGCAATGATCAGATCGCAGTGGCTGGAGACCACCGGCACGATCGGCAACGGATTGAGAATGCCGCCATCGACCAGCATGCGATTGCCTTGCATCACCGGCGTGAACAGGCTTGGAATCGCTGCCGAGGCGCGCATTGCCTGATGCAGACAACCTTCCTGAAACCAGATTTCCTGTTGATTGGTGAGGTCGGCGGCGACGGCGGTGTAGGGGATGCGCAAGTCTTCGATGTTGATCTCGCCGACGATCTTGCGAATCTGCCCGAAGACCTTCTCGCCACGAATCGCGCCGAGGCGAAAACTGACATCGACCAGACGCAACACATCGAGGTAGTCGAGACTTTCGATCCAGCGGCGATAGTCATCGAGCTTGCCAGCCGCATAGATCCCGCCGACCACCGCACCCATCGAACATCCGGCAATGCAGGCGATGTCATAACCGCGTCGTTCAATCTCTTCAATGACCCCGATATGGGCGTAGCCCCGGGCGCCACCGGAGCCCAGCACCAGTGCGACACGCTTTTTCATCAAACTTCCTCCCGACAAGGTTGCACAATGCACCCATCGGGCAGGCGGCTCAATCGTCGAAGTCGTCGGGTGCGCCGCTGACGTCGTTTTTTCGATACTCAGTGACCCTTCGGCGCTATCCTTTTCGCCAGCGCAGATTTACCCGCCGGCAAGGCACTTTTCCCCGGCCTGACCGTCTTACCTGCACGACTGTTGACCAATCTTTGAGGTGTGAGTGATGAAAGCCTGGATCTGTGTGCCGTTGATTGCCCTGGCATTGGCCGGTTGCGCCGGTAAAACCGCTTACCGCGACAGTTGTGGCAGCCAGCTCGACGCCGCCTGGCATGAACTGGACCTGGCCAAGGCCGAAGGTTTTGCCGGCACCGTCAGTTATTCCAAAGCGCTGTCGCTGTTGACCGCAGCCAAGACCCAACAGCAATTTGAAGGGTTCGAAGGTTGCAGCAGCAAAGCCGAGAAGGCGCGCTTCTACATTCGCGAATCCCGCGCCGGGCGCTAAGCTGCTGACCTGAAGCAAGGATGCAGGCTTGGCAAAGCGCCAGACTCATCCCCCAGGCCATTTGATACGGGAGCAAGAGATGTCTGCGTTGGTTGACCGCTTGGTGGCTCATGTCCTGAGCCTTGAGGTGCGCTTGCTGGCCTGTCAGGCGCGGTTGACCGCGCGCACCGATCCCGAGGCGCTGCACGATTTGCGCACCACGGTACGCCGCTTGCGTAGCCTGTTGCGGCCATTGCGCGGTTTGCCGGGGGTCGAGCAACTCGAAGACGCAGCGTCCGCTGTCGGCCAATTGACTACGCCGTGGCGCGATCGCGAAGTGCTCGCGGACTATCTGCTGAAACATCAGCAACCGGAAGCTGCGCAACGGCGCATGGCGCAGATGGCCGAAGCTTATCCGGCACTGGCGGCGAGTGCGGAAGTGGCCTCGCTGCTGATGATTCTCGACGCCTTCCCGCGCTTTCTGCGTGCCTCTCAGCGTCAAGGCCTGCTCAAGGGCCTGGACCGGCGCATCGAAAAGCGCCTGGGCAAACAATGGCACAATCTCGGCGCAGCGCTGCGTGATCCGGCGCACGACCGCCATCGTCTGCGTCTGTTGATCAAACGGGTGCGCTATGGCATCGAAGCCTATCCCGAACTGGATCGTTTGCCGCAAGCGGCATTGGCGCGTTTGAAGTCTGCGCAAGGCGCGCTGGGCGACTGGCATGATTGCTGGCAATGGCTGGCGAAAGCCGAACTCGAAACAGATCTGCAACCCTGCGTGGCGACGTGGCAGGCGACCATGATCAAAGCCGAAATCAAGGCTGATCGCGTACTCGAAAAACTCAGCTCAACCTGCTTCAAATCCTGAAAACCACACATCCCCTGTAGGAGCTGCCGCAGGCTGCGATCCGTTGATCCTGTTTTTAAACAGATCAACATCAAAAAGATCGCAGCCTGCGGTAGCTCCTACACGGACGTGGTGTCTGATCTGTCAGTCTCTTTGACCGGAATAGACGCTGCGGCCCCGTCTTGAGCTGGTTAAGATCCCTGCATCCACTTTTCGTTTTCTGAGGTTGCCATGCGCTTTTGCGATCTGCTCGATGCCGTCCGCCGCGATCCCGAACTGACCATTCCTGCCGAATGGGCTCAAGGTCGCGCCAGTTTCGGTGGCCTGGTCGCCGCGCTGCAATATGAAGCCATGCGCGCCAAGGTGCCCGCCGATCGCCTCGTGCGTTCGCTGGCGATCACCTTTGTCGGCCCGGTCGAGCCAGATGTGCCGGTGCGCTTTGAAGTCGACGTGCTGCGCGAAGGCAAAGCGGTCAGCCAAGTGCTGGGGCGGGCGGTGCAGAACGGTCAGGTCGTGACGTTGGTGCAAGGCAGTTTCGGTGCCTCGCGCGCCTCGGAAGTGGCGGTCGCAGCGCTGCCGGCCCCGCAGATGAAACACTGGGACGAATGTCAGGAACTGCCGTTTATCAAAGGTGTTCTGCCGGAGTTCATGCGTCATCTGGCGATGCGCTGGAGCATCGGTGGCCTGCCATTCAGCGGCAACGATTCGCGGGAGATGGGCGGTTGGGTGCGCCTGCGCGGCGACGTCAAGGAAGAACCGGTGAGCGAGGCGCATATTCTCGCGCTGGTCGACGCCTGGCCGCCGTCGCTGTTGCCGCACCTGAAGAAACCGGCCATGGGCAGCACGCTGACCTGGACCATCGAATTCGTTCAGCCGTTGCGGCCATTGAGTACGCTGGACTGGTGCAAATATCGCGTGGAAACCGAATACGCCGCCGACGGCTACGGGCATGCCGCCGCCAAGCTGTGGAGCGCGGAAGGTGAGCTGATCGCCATGAGCCGTCAGACTGTCACGATCTTTGCCTGAATCAATGCCGACGGTGGCGCTCACGCCAGGCGCGCCACCAGCCGCCACTGAGAAAAAACCTTGGAAAGGTCAGGAACTGCTCGACCAGCAAACGTGACACGGCATCTTTGCGATCACTGAACGGCTCGGAGGCTTGCGCCTCCAGGCTGTGACCGTGACGCTGCAGACCCAACGCGGCGATGATGCCGATCACACCGATGGCGACGCTGGCCAGGCTCAGGCTGAACACTCCGGAAACGATCAGCAAAAACGCCACGATGAACAGCGGCACGGCAAGCAGGTGCAATACCAGATTGGTCGGGTGCTGATGGTTGTTCGGGTACGCGCGCCATTGCCACGCGGGAAGGTTGGGGTGACGTTTGCCCATGTTGACTACTCCTCGATCCATGTTGAACACATGGTTGAAGAATAGGCCGGGGCGCGGAGGGCGGCGAATCAAGCTTGGCTATTGGCCTGATAGGTGTGATGAGCAAAAAAGATCGCAGCCTTCGGCAGCTCCTACATTGAAATGCGTACACCTGTAGGAGCTGCCGAAGGCTGCGATCTTTTGATCTTCAAAGCTTCAACTGCCCAATCGCCTTGCTCAATTCTCCAGCCAACGTCGCCAGCTCATTACTCGTCGTCGCCGAGTCCACCGTCTGCTGCACAGTGTTCTCTGTCACATCGCGAATGCTCACCACCGCCCGGTTCATCTCTTCCGCAACCTGACTTTGCTGTTCCGCCGCCACGGCAATCTGCGTATTGCTCTCGCGCATCTGCGCCACCGCCCCGGTGATTTCCGCCAGCGCTGCGCCGGCCTCCTGCGCTTGCTGCACGCAATCGTCAGCCTTGTACGAACTTTCCTGCATGAAATCCACCGCATCGCGGGTGCCGGCCTGTAACGCCGAAACCATGGTGGTGATCTCGTCGGTCGAGGCCTGCACGCGTTTGGCGAGGTTGCGCACTTCATCGGCGACCACCGCAAAACCCCGACCCATCTCACCGGCGCGGGCAGCTTCGATGGCAGCGTTCAAGGCCAGCAGATTGGTCTGCTCGGCGATGCTGTGAATGACGCTGACCACACCGTTGATCTTCTGGCTGTCCTCGGCCAGGCGCTGAATCATCTCGGCTGTCTGCTGCACACCGCTGGACAGGCCAGCAATCGACTGCTGCACGCGGGCGACCACTTGCTGACCGCTGCCGGCGAGGCCGTCGGCAGTCTGCGACAGATCGCGGGTGGCGCCGGCGTGTTGGGCGATGTGGTAGACGGTGGCGGTCATTTCATTGATCGCGGTGGCGGCCTGATCGGTTTCGCTTTGCTGGCCGAGCATGCCGTGGCGCACCTCGTTCATGCTCGACGCCAGCCGCGCTGCGCCGACATCCAGTTGCCGGGCGGTGTTGGCCACGGTGCTGACCACGCGCTGGTAACCGGCCTGCATCGCGTTGAACGCATTGGCCATCTGCCCGACTTCGTCTTTACCGGCCAACGGCACGCGGGCTGAAAGGTCGCCGCTTTTCTCGACGTGGAGCATGACGTCCTTCAAGGTGTTGAGCTGACTGAGTAGGAAGCGGATCAGCAGTTGCGAAGCGCCGAGCATCGCCAGCATCAGAATAAACACCGCGACCGCGTAGTTGGCAAAACGCTCGCTGAACACCTGGCTCAGGCTCGGGCCATGAGCAATCACGGCGACCTGTTGGCCATCGGCGCGGCTGAACACTTCGGCGCCCATCAATGGGTTATCGCCAAACAGCGGCATGTGATTAATCTCGAACCAGCCGTTGCTGTCGGTGATCTCCAGCAGCGGTTGATCGTTGAGGCGCGGCGCTTCACCGCGTTTGAAGGTCAACACCTGATCAGTTTTGGGTAGTTGTTGACCGGCTGGCCAGGCCTTGAGCAATTGCGCCTGAGCTTGCGCAGATGCCTGTAAGGCATGGCTGCGTGCCTGTTGTTCGAGTTGTACGGCGTACAACACCAGCAGCAGGGTGGTGACGAAGGCGACCGCGTTGACCGCCCAGAATTTGTATTTCAGCGAGATATTGCTAAGCCAGGCACCCATGGAGGTCTTCTCTGATAGCGGAAACAGTTTCGGCAAGGTGCCAGCATTGTGCCGCTACGCAGGAAGGGGGATTTGATGTGGGTCAACAGATTAAAAGATCGCAACCTGCGGCAGCTCCTACATTGGGATGGCGTACCCCTGTAGGAGCTGCCGAAGGCTGCGATCTTTTACGAATTACACCAATGTCGGCAGATTGAAGAATGCGCGTGCACAAGCGGTGGTGTGCGCCGCCAGATCGTCCTCGGTTTCACCGCGATGCAACGCGACTTCACGCAGTACTTCTGTCAGATACGCCGGCTCGTTACGCCCGTTCTTCGGCTTCGGCCGCAAGGTGCGCGGCAGCAGATACGGCGCGTCGCTTTCCAGCATCAGCCGTCCCCGCTTGATTTCCTTGACCAGCGGATGCAAATGCGTGCCGCGACGCTCGTCACAGATCCAGCCGGTAATGCCGATGTGCAGATCCAGATCGAGGTAGCTGAACAAGGCCTTTTGCTCGCCGGTGAAGCAGTGCACCACCGCAGCGGGCAGTTGATCGCGGTAGTCCTTGAGGATTTCCAGCAGGCGCTGACTGGCATCGCGCTCGTGCAAAAACACCGGCAATTGCAGTTCAACGGCTAACGCCAAATGCTCTTCGAGCACTTTTTCCTGTTGCGGGCGCGGGGAGAAATCACGATTGAAATCCAGCCCGCATTCACCCACGGCGACGACGCTGGATTCCTTCAGCAGGCTGCGCAGACGCCGCGCGCTGTCAGCGTTCCAGTCACTGGCCGAATGCGGGTGAATACCGGCGGTGGCGAACAGGCGCTGGCCGCTTTCATCCAGCTGCTGGCACAGTTCAAGCGCCTGCTCGCTACCCTCGACGCTGGTGCCGGTCAGCACCAGTTGGCAGACCCCGGCGGCGTAGGCGCGGTCGAGTACGGCCTGGTGTTTGTCGGCGAAACTTGGGTTGGTCAGGTTGACGCCGATATCGATGAGTTGCATGGTTGCTACCTCGGGCCGAAGGCCGGAAAGCATACCAGAGCTGTAGATTCAGAAGAAAAGCCAAGAACTACAACGAGTTATAGCTGTCTCTTGATGCCGCGAGGCAAGCCGGTCTGGCAACGATGCCATCACTGTGCCAGTCTCTCGCACGTTGCCAGCGCTCCAGGCGCTCTGTTTTCGTCGGTGATTTCGACCGTTCAGCGGTGAAATTGCCCCGTATTCTTTCCGGAGAGTGGATGATTCGTCCCTCGATTTTGCTGTTGTTGTGTGCCTCGTTGCTACTGCCGATGACGGCGGTTGCGCGCCTGCCCGGGCCACTGCAAGCGGTGCCGGCCGCCAAGGTGCGCGACCTCTCGGAGATTCGCAGCAGCCGCGTGCTGCGCGTGCTGGTCAATCAGAGCCGCAACAGCTCCGGCGAAGTCCAGGGCCAGGCCATCGGTGTCGAATACCATCGCCTGCGCGCCTTCGAGCAATACCTCAATGGCCATGCCCGCGACGGCCAGGAAATCACCCTCAAGATCATTCCCAAAGCCAAGGATCAATTGCTCGGCGCCTTGCAGCGTGGCGAGGGTGATCTGGTGGCGCCGGGCGAGTTGCTCGATCTGCAGGCAGGCCATGCGGTCGCCAGCAGCGAACCGATTGCCAGCAACGTGCCGCTGGTGCTGGTCGGCATCAAGGGCGAGCGACGCTACACCAAGGTCGAACAACTCTCCGGTAAAACCCTCGCGTTGCCGACCGGCAGTGCGGCGGGGGAGGCGGTCAGTCAGCTCAACCAGAAACTGGCGCTGCACAAACTGGCGCCAATCAAGATCGAATGGGTCGATCCGACACTGGCCGTCGAAGACGTGCTGGAGATGGTCCAGGGCGGGATTTTTCATCTGACGATTGTCGAGCAACCGATCGCCGAACGCTGGGGCAAGATCCTGCCGAAGTTGCGTTTCGACCGGCAGATGATAATCAGCGAGCCGGGCGAGGAATACTGGTTCGTGCGTCGTGATGCGTCGATGCTGCGAGCGAGCATCGATCGCTTTCTCAGCGGTTACAAGAAGCCCTCGAACGAGGACGTAGCGTTTTTGCGCATCTACCGCCGTCTCTATCAAGTCCACTATCCATTGGCCAAGGCCGACCGCCAGCGCCTGGAAAAACTGCGTCCGACCCTGCAGAAACATGCCGCTGCGCAGAACATGGATTGGCTGAACCTGGCGGCGCTGGCGTTCAAGGAATCCGCGCTGCAACCCAGTGCCCGCAGCGGCAGCGGCCCGACCGGTCTGATGCAGATCACACCGTCCGCCGCGCAGCGCGTCGGCGTCAATAACATCCAGAATCTCGATGCGAACGTGCAGGCCGGGGCCAAGTACCTGGCGATGATCCGCCGCAAGTTTTTCAACAGCCCCAAACTCAACGAGCGCGAGCGCATGGCCTTCACGCTGGCCGCCTACAACATCGGCCCGGAACGCGTCCAGGGCATGCGCGCTGAAGCCCGGCGGCGTGGGCTGAATCCGAACCAGTGGTTCTTCCAGGTTGAGCGTATTGCCATGGAGCAGGTGGGAATGGGGCCTGTCAGCTATGTTAATAGCGTGAACAAGTATTTCCTGGCGTTCGACCGGGAGCGGGAGTCGTTGGAGCCCGGAGGCCAGAAGGTGGCTTCGCGCAAATGATCAACTAAACTGATTGTTATGGCGAAATAATTGCGCTTTTAACATTTGGTTTACTGATTAATATAGCGGCCAACCAACACACATAACTTCTCGCAAAACAAGGAATGCACCATGAGCTCTCTGATCAACAAGGTACTGTTCACCCGCGCCGGTTACGGTCTGACCATTCTGCGCATCGCCGTCGGCGTGATCTTCGCCGCTCACGGTTCGCAGAAACTCTTCGGTCTGTTTGGTGGGTACGGTCTGGCGGGCACCGCGCAATACATGGACAGCATCGGTCTGCACCCGGGTTATGTCATGGCCACTTTGGCGGGCGGCACCGAATTCTTCGCCGGTCTGGCCTTGATCATCGGCCTGCTGGTGCGTCCGGCGGCGTTGGGCCTGACCTTCCTGTCGCTGGTGGCAATCTTCACCGTGCACATCGGCAACGGTCTGTTCATGGCCAACAACGGTTACGAGTTCGCTCTGGCCCTGCTCGGTGGCAGCCTCGCGGTGCTGATCGAAGGTGCCGGCAAGCTTTCGGTGGATCGCGCCATCGCCGGTTAAGCGCTCTGGCTCAGCCAAAAGGCCCGCATTGTGCGGGCCTTTTTTGTTGCGGCTGATTCTTGACACTGATCGGTCACGTTCTCTAGGATGTTGCTCATGCGCCGATTTAAACAGCTACTTGCGGGGCGCCAGGTGACTTCAACAGTTGCCGTCAGAAGCCGGAACAGGGCTTCGAAATACCGCTAAAGCGCTGGTTCGGTGTTGCCTCTCACCTGCCATGCAGACTTTTGAGGCAGAGACACGACACGATGAATGCACTACGCCCTCCAGCACGTCCCGCGCCGATCACGGCACATATCACCCAGCGCAACCCGAAAATCCTGCTTGGCGGCAAACACCAGCCGACGCTGTTGCGTTATCTGGATGGCTGGCCACGTCGCAGCGGCGGCCCTGCGGCCTTCCTGATCCAGTTCGTTGAACACGGTGAATCGCTGGCGCGTTTTGCCAGTGACAGTTTCGATCTGGCGGTGATTCAGGCACCCAACACTGAAGACGCCCCGGAAATGATCAAGCAACTGGTCCGCGTCGCGCGGCAGGGGTTGATCACCCGCCGCTGACAGCCTTTACGGGTAATCGATCGCCACGATGTAGACGAGTTGCTCACCGGTCGGCGTATGCACCCGCACTTCGGCGTCCAGGGCCTTGCCGATCAGGGCGCGGGCCAGAGGCGAGTCGATGCTGATCAGGCCCAGTTTCAGATCCAGTTCATCCGGCCCGACGATGCGGTAGCGCGATTGCTTGCCGTCTTCGTCTTCGATGGTCACCCAAGCGCCGAAGTAGACCTTGTTCGGATCGCTGGGCTTTTCGCTGACCACCTTGAGTGCTTCCAGGCGTTTGGTGAGGAAGCGCACGCGACTGTCGATCTCGCGCAGCATCTTTTTACCGTAGGTGTACTCGGCGTTTTCCGAGCGATCGCCCTGAGCCGCCGCCTCGCTGACCGATTGCGTCACCTGCGGGCGACGCACGTGCCACAGCTCATGGAATTCGGCGCGCATCCGCGCTTCACCTTCAGGGGTGATCAGCGCGGTGCCGGCGGTGCGAGGAGGGCGATAACGGCTCATGGCAACTTCTTGTGGTTAAGAGCGCCTGAGTCTATCAACCCTCGCGCAACACTGTCAGTGGGCTGGCATTCAGTGCCCGCCGTGTGCCGAACACGCCGGCACCGCCAATCAGCACCGCGCCAATCAATGGCAGCACCAGCAACCACGGGTGCGGATGCCATGGCAGATCGAAGGCGTAGCGATACAACACCAGACTCACCACTTCCGAACCGATGGCCGCGAGCAGACCGCTGACCGCGCCCAGCAAACCGAACTCGATGCGTCGTGCCTTGATCAGCAACTTGCGTTCGGCCCCCAAGGCACGCAACAGCGCACCTTGGCGAATGCGCTCATCCAGCGTCGCCTGCAAGCCTGAGAACAACACCGCCATCCCCGCCGCGAGGACAAACAACAACACATATTCGACGGCCAGAGTGACCTGGGCGAGGATGCTGCGCAGCTGTTCGAGCAAGGCTTCGACCTGCAGGATGGTCACGGCCGGAAAGGCTCGCGACAGTTCAACGATCTGCTGGTCATGACCGGGCGCCAGATAGAAGCTGGTCAGGTAGGTCGCCGGCAGATCCTTGAGGGTGCCAGGCTGGAAGATCATGAAGAAGTTCGGCTGGAAATTGTCCCAGTTGATTTCGCGCAGGCTGGTGACCTTCGCCTCGCGGTTGACCCCGCCGACACTGAACACCATGTGATCGCCGAGTTTGAGCTTGAGGCTTTCGGCGACTTTGCCTTCCACCGAGACACCGGGTACAGCGTCGCTTGGCTGATCCTTCCACCACTCACCTGCAGTGAGCTTGTTGCCCGCCGGCAAATCCGCCGCCCAGGTCAGGCTCAGATCCCGTTGAATCGCTCGATCTCCGGACGAATCCTTGCTGACGATTTGCTGCACTGGATCGCCGTTGATGCTGATCAGCCGTCCCGGCACAACCGGGTAGAGCGGCGCGGCTTGTGCTGACACGTTGATCAAGTGATCGCTGAAGGCCTGTTTGTCGGCCGGCAGAATATTCAGGGCGAAATAGTTGGGCGCGTTTTTCGGTAACTGGTTTTGCCAGGTATCGAGCAATTCACCGCGCAGCAGGGCGATCAATGCCATCGACAACAGGATCAGGCCGAATGCCAGCGACTGACCGGCCGCCGCCAGTGGATGACGCAACAACTGCCCAAGACCCAGGCGCCACGGCAACGATGCCTTGGCGAGCATCCGCCGCAGACTTTGCAGCAACAACAACAGCAAGCCACCCAGTAGCAACGCAGCGACCACGCCACCGCCGAGCAGGGCGAACGTCAGCAGCAGATCCAGGCTCAGGCGCCACATGATCAGTCCGAGCGCGCCGAGTGCCGCGCCGTAAACCATCCAGGTACTCGATGGAATTGGCAGCATGTCGCGGCGCAGCACACGCAGCGGTGGTACGCGACCGAGCGCAGCGAGGGGCGGCAAGGCAAATCCGGCCAATGCCACCAGCCCGGTGCCGATGCCGGCGATGGCCGGAAACAGACCGCCCGGAGGCACATCGCTTGGCAGCAGATCATGCAGCAGCGCGAACAAACCCAGCTGCGCCAACCAGCCGAGCACCGCACCGCTGAGCGCGGCGAACAGGCCGAGTACGGTCAGCTGGATGCTGAACAGCAGCATGGTTTCCCAACGTGACAAGCCGAGGCAGCGCAATAAGGCACTGGCGTCGAAGCGCCGACTGGCAAAACGATTCGCTGACAATGCCACGGCCACACCGGCCAGCAGCACGGCGACCAGACTGGCCATGTTCAGGTAACGCTCGGCCTTGCCCAGCGCACCGCCAATCTGCCGGTTGCCATCGCGGGCATCCTGAATCCGTTGATTCGCCGCCAGCCCCGGTTTGATCAGTTGTCGATAGGTTTCCAGCGCCTGTGGTTCGCCGCGCCAGAGTTCGCGGTAACTCACCCGGCTGCCCGGTTGCACCACCCCGGTCGCGGCGAGGTCGTCGAGGTTGATCATGACCCGTGGCGTCAGGCTGTAGAAGTTGCCGGCGCGATCCGGCTCGTAGGTCAGAATCCGGGTCAGCTTCAACGTCTTCATGCCGACGTCGATGCTGTCGCCAATCTTCAGATCCAGCGCCGTCAGCAGGCGTGCCTCGACCCAGGCTTCACCGGGTTGCGGTTCGCCGCCAATGTCTTCAGCGGCAAAAGGTGCGGGCGCGCTTTTCAGTTCGCCGCGCAATGGATACGCGCGGTCGACGGCTTTGATGCTCGACAGCTGAATGCCGTTGTCGGTGGCAATCACGCTGGAGAACTCGACCACTTGTGCGTGAGCCAAACGCAGCTCGGTGCCGCTCTTGATCTGTTCTTCGCGGGCCGGCGAGCTGCCTTCAAGCACCAGGTCGGCGCCAAGAAACTCGGTGGCGCGCAGGGTCATGGCGCCGTTGAGGCGAGCACCGAAATAACCGATGGCAGTGCTCGCCGCCACGGCGACCACCAGCGCGAAGAACAACACGCGCAATTCTCCGGCGCGGGCATCGCGCATGAGCTGGCGGATGGCGAGACTGAACAGACGCAACAGCGGCAAACGTGCCATCAAGGCTCCAGAGGGGCGACCAACAGCCCGGCTTCAAGACGGATCAGGCGCCGGCAGCGATGGGCCAGGCGTTCGTCGTGGGTCACCAGCACCAGGGTGGTGCCGCGTTCCTTGTTCAATTCGAAGAGCAAATCACTGATGCGCTCGCCGGTGTGGCTGTCGAGGTTGCCGGTCGGCTCGTCGGCGAACAGCACGTCAGGTTCGGCGGCAAACGCGCGGGCTATCGCCACACGTTGCTGCTCGCCACCGGAGAGCTGGCGCGGCGAGTGGGTCAGGCGCTGGCCGAGGCCAACACGCTGTAACAATTCGGTGGCGCGCTCGCGGGCGTCTTTGCGGCCATCGAGTTCCAGCGGCAGCATGACGTTTTCCAGCGCATTGAGGCTGTCGAGCAACTGGAAGGACTGAAAGACGAAACCGACGTGCTCGGCACGGATGCGCGCGCGCTGGTCTTCATCGAGATTGCTCAGGCTTTGGCCGGCGAGGATGACTTCGCCGCTGCTCGGCAGGTCGAGGCCGGCGAGCAAGCCGAGGAGGGTGGATTTGCCGGAACCGGACGCGCCGACGATGGCCAGGCTGTCGCCCTTGTTCAGTTCCAGGCTGAGTTCGTGCAGGATAGTCAGTTCACCTTCCGCGCTGGGAACCACTTTGCTGAGGTTCTTCGCGGTGAGAATGCTTGCGCCCATGGAGAATCCGATGCGTGTGTGGTTTTTGAGTGCTGGCCTGGCCTTGATGTGCATGGCCCAGAACGCAGCGGCGGGTACTGTCCTGATCGTTGGCGATAGTATCAGCGCCGGTTTCGGACTGGATACCCGCTTGGGGTGGGTGTCGTTGCTTGAGCAACGGCTCAAACAGGAGGGTTTCGACGATAAAGTGGTCAATGCTTCGATCAGCGGCGACACCAGTGCCGGAGGCCAGGCGCGCCTGCCGGCGCTGCTTGCAGAGCATAAACCTGAGTTGGTGATCCTCGAGCTTGGGGGTAACGATGGCCTGCGCGGAATGCCGCCAATTCAATTGCAACAAAATCTTGCCTCGATGATCGACAGTTCGCGCCAGAGCGGCGCCAAGGTGTTGTTGCTCGGCATGCAACTGCCGCCTAATTACGGCAAGCGTTACACCGACGCTTTCGCCGAGGTTTACGGCAAACTGGCCGACGCTAAAAAGATCCCGCTGGTGCCGTTTTTCCTCGACGGCGTGGGCGGGCATCCGGACTTGATGCAGGCCGATGGTCTGCACCCGGCAGCCGGGGCTCAGGACAAGTTGCTGGAAAATGTCTGGCCGACGCTAAAACCGCTGTTATGAGGCTTTTCTAAGGGCAGGCTTTCGGCTAATGTGGCGCCCCCTTATTTGGAGCCCCAGATGTCGCGTTCTGCCTGGTCCCTGTTTGCCTATCAACTGATCGAGCCTGACGAGCAGCTGGATCTGTTCGCCTGCCAGGAAGTGCGGGTGCATCTGGTGACGCGTCAGCTGGAACTCGGTGGTTCGGCGGATCGCACCCTGTGCGGCAGCCTGCTGCCGGCGCAGCCACGCTGGTCGAGCGTGGATCGGCGGGTGTTCCAGGATCAGCGCCTGTGTTCGCTGTGCCGGGCGATTCTGGAATCGCAGAAGCGTGGCACGTCGCCGATCTGGCCGGAGCTGCGTTTCGAGCTTTAAGGTCAAAATATCGTCCGATCGCGGCCCGAGCCTTCGGCAGCTCCTACAAGGAAGGGTGTACACCTGTAGGAGCTGCCGAAGGCTGCGATCTTTTCGCATTCAGCACGGTCCATCGGCGTGGCTCCCCGAATATTCAAAGTGCGGTGTACAATCGCGCTCTTATACCCTTGTTGATCATGCGAAGGATTTTCCGGATGTTGCCGCGCTTTCCTGCCGTCACCCGCTGCCTGTCACTTGCCGCCCTGTGTGTGGCCGGTCCCGTTGCTGCATTGGAGTTTCCCCTGCCACCGCCCGGTGAGGACATCATCGGCCAGGTGCAGGTGATCAAGGCCAAGTACGAGGACACGTTCGCCGACCTCGGCACGACCTACGATCTGGGCTATTCGGAAATGGTCGCGGCCAACCCGGGCGTCGATGCCTGGTTGCCGGGCGCCGGTACCGAAATCGTCCTGCCGACCCGCTTCATTCTGCCGCCGGGTCCGCGTGAAGGCATCGTTATCAACCTTGCCGAATACCGCCTCTATTACTACCCGAAAGGCCGGAACGTCGTGTACACCTTCCCGCTGGGTATCGGCCGTGAGGGTTGGGGTTCGCCAATCGCGCACACCTCGATCACCGCCAAAACGCCAAACCCGACCTGGACGCCTCCTGCGTCGATCAAAGCTGAGCACGCCGCTGACGGTGATCCGTTGCCAAACGTGGTGCCGGCCGGCCCTGACAACCCGCTGGGGCCGTTCAAGTTCACCCTTGGCACGCCGGGCTACCTGATCCACGGTTCGAACAAGAAGTTCGGTATCGGCATGCGCACCAGCCACGGCTGCTTCCGCATGTTCAACAACAACGTGCTGGAAATGGCCAGCATGGTTCCGGTCGGGACTTCGGTGCGCATCCTCAACGATGCGTACAAGTTCGGCAGCAGTGGCGGCAAGGTCTATCTGGAAGCGCACACGCCGATCGACGACAAGGGCAATCCATCGGTGGTCGACAAGCACACTGCGGTGATCAATGCGATGCTCAAGCGTGAAGACGTCACCAGCAACCTGCGCGTGAACTGGGATGTAGTGCGTGATGTGGTCGCGGCCGAAGATGGCCTGCCAACTGAAATCGGCACGCCGAATACTTCGGCGCCGATGGTTTCGAATACACCCGTCGACTTGCAGCAGTAAGTCGCGGTGCAGAACCCGTCGATGCGTCAGGCATCGGCGGGTTTTTTATTGCCTGAACAAAAGCTGCAGGCAATAAAAAAGCCGACCCGAAAATCGGGTCGGCTTGATAACAATCCCGAGGGATTATTACTTGCGGCTAGCTTTGTCCAGCATGCGCAGTGCACGCTCGTTAGCTTCGTCAGCAGTCTGTTGTGCTTTTTGAGCAGCAGCCAGAGCTTCATCAGCTTTACGGTAAGCTTCGTCTGCACGAGCCTGGGAGCGAGCAGCTGCGTCTTCAGTAGCGGTCAGACGTGCTTCGGTTTCTTTCGATGCGCGGCTGCAACCGGTAGCCAGAACTGCG
>NZ_JBIVGT010000038.1:0-50296 GCF_044748825.1 Pseudomonas sp. NPDC089741
TCTACAGCAGCCTCATTTGCTGTCAAGTGATTATTTTCAGAAGTTTTCGAAGAATTCTTCAACAACTTCAACCACTTGCGCTTCCGATCTCTCGTTAGCGGGAGGCGAATTCTACAGCGTTACACGCTGCTGTCAACACCTCTTTTTCAACTTCTTTCTGTCTTCGATGAACTGAAGCACCTGCTGTCGAAACCTGCATAACTCATTGAATCTCAAGGAGTTTTCCGTTTCGACTGCGCCGGAAGTGGGGCGAATTATAGACATCTAAAATTCGCCGTCAACCCCTATTTTCAGTTTTACTCGGTTTTCAGCGTAATACGTGCAAACGCCTTCTTGCCAGCCTGGCAAACGTGGGTAGCGCCCAGTACGTATATAAAGGAACGATCAACCACCTCACCATCAACGCGCACACCACCGGATGCCAGCAGGTCGCGCGCCGCCGCCGAGTTCTTCACCAGACCTGCCTTATTAAGGACAGCTGCGATCGGCATGTCTTCAGCGGAAGCCAGCTCGATCTCCGGCAGGTCATCCGGCAGCTCGCCATCCTTCATACGGTTACCTGCCGCACGATGAGCATTGGCAGCAGCCTCTTCGCCATGGAAGCGCGCAACGATCTCTTCAGCCAACTTGATTTTGACGTCACGCGGATTGGCGCCAGCCTCAACATCAGCACGCAATGCGTTGATCTCATCCATCGAGCGGAAGCTGAGCAACTCGAAGTAACGCCACATCAGCGCATCCGGAATCGATACCAACTTGCTATACATGACGCCCGGAGCTTCCTGGATGCCGACATAGTTACCCAGGGACTTGGACATCTTCTTCACGCCGTCCAGACCCTCAAGCAACGGCATGGTCAGAATGCACTGCGCCTCCTGCCCGTAACCACGCTGCAGTTCACGCCCCATCAGCAAGTTGAACTTCTGATCGGTACCGCCCAACTCGACGTCCGCACGCAAAGCCACCGAGTCATAGCCCTGAACCAGCGGATACAGGAACTCATGAATAGCGATTGGCTGATTGGTGGTGTAACGCTTATCGAAGTCATCACGCTCAAGCATGCGCGCGACGGTGTACTGCGAGGTCAGACGAATAAAGTCCGCTGGCCCCATCTGATCCATCCAGGTGGAGTTGAACGCAACTTCGGTTTTCGCCGGATCGAGAATCTTGAACACCTGAGTCTTGTACGTCTCGGCGTTTTCCAGAACCTGCTCGCGAGTCAGCGGAGGACGTGTCGCACTCTTGCCGCTCGGATCACCGATCATTCCGGTGAAGTCACCTATAAGGAAGATCACCTGATGCCCCAGTTCCTGGAACTGGCGCAGCTTATTAATAAGCACGGTATGACCCAAGTGCAGATCCGGAGCGGTCGGATCGAAACCAGCCTTGATACGCAGCGGTTGGCCGCGCTTGAGCTTCTCGATCAGCTCGGACTCGACCAATAGTTCTTCCGCACCACGTTTAATCAGCGCTAGCTGCTCTTCAACCGACTTCATAACAGACCCGCAAGGCTCAGATTCAAAGGGAACCAACCATACAAGATCGCGCACCAATTACAAGTTTTGCCCGGCGCACGGACACCAATCCACAGACAGAGTGCCTGCAGACTTGCTTCAGAGATGATTTGGTTATATTTTATACAGTTATTTCATCTTCATCATGTCATTCATCTTTTCCAATTCATCTTTTTTCAAAGTCAAAAACTACTTATGACCACAGAACCGTCTAAAGCGCCTCCGCTTTACCCGAAGACCCACCTGCTTGCCGCAAGTGGAATCGCCGCCCTTCTCAGCCTGGCACTCCTGGTATTTCCTTCCAGTGATGTTGAAGCCAAAAAGACGACCCTGAGCCTGGAACTGGAAAGTCCTGCTGAACAACTGACACAAGATCAAGACGCTGCTGACGCGGCTCAGGCCACAAATGAACCGGTGTCCTCGCCGTTTGCGCAAATCGAAAACGCTGACGAAAACACCCCGCAAACAGCAGAGAGTGCGCCTGCACCGGCGCCAACAGCTGAAAAACCCAAGTCTCCCGGCCATCGCGAAGTCGTCGTCGCCAAGGGCGATACGCTGTCTACACTGTTCGAAAAGGTCGGTTTGCCGGCCGCCGCCGTGCATGAAGTATTGGCCAGCGACAAACAGGCCAAACAGTTCAGCCAGCTCAAGCATGGCCAGAAACTCGAGTTCGAACTGAACCCTGAAGGCCAGTTGACCAGCCTGCACAGCAAGGTCAGTGACGTTGAAACCATCACCCTGACCAAGAATGACAAGGGATACGCGTTCAACCGCGTCACCGCAAAACCGACCGTTCGCACCGCTTACGTTCACGGCGTCATCAACAGCTCCTTGTCACAGTCCGCCGCCCGCGCCGGGCTGTCTCACAGCATGACCATGGACATGGCCAGCGTGTTTGGTTACGACGTCGACTTCGCCCAGGACATCCGCCCTGGCGACGAATTCGATGTGATCTACGAACAGAAAGTAGTCAACGGTAAAGCCGTCGGTACCGGCCCGATCCTGTCGGCCCGCTTCACTAACCGCGGCAAGACTTACACCGCCGTGCGTTACACCAACAAACAGGGCAACAGCAGCTATTACACGGCAGACGGCAACAGCATGCGCAAGGCGTTCATCCGCACCCCGGTGGACTTCGCCCGCATCAGTTCGAAGTTCTCCATGGGCCGCAAGCACCCTATCCTCAACAAGATCCGCGCCCACAAAGGCGTCGATTACGCCGCACCTCGCGGTACGCCAATCAAGGCGGCCGGTGACGGCAAAGTGCTGCTGGCTGGCCGTCGTGGTGGCTACGGCAACACCGTGATCATTCAGCACGGCAACACTTACCGTACGCTGTATGGCCACATGCAGGGCTTCGCCAAAGGCGTGAAAACCGGCGGCACCGTCAAGCAAGGTCAAGTGATTGGCTATATCGGCACTACCGGCCTGTCCACCGGCCCGCACTTGCACTATGAATTCCAGGTCAACGGCGTTCACGTCGATCCACTGGGTCAGAAGCTGCCAATGGCCGATCCGATCGCCAAAGCCGAGCGCGCTCGCTTCCTTGCTCAGAGTCAGCCGTTGATGGCGCGTATGGATCAAGAGAAGGCCACGATGCTGGCTTCGAGCAAGCGCTAAGCCATGGCTCTTTATATCGGTGTGATGTCCGGAACCAGCCTCGATGGCCTGGACATCGCCCTGATCGAACAGACTTCGGCGATCAAACTGGTCGCCACGCACTACATCCCCATGCCTGAATCCCTGCGCGCCGAGATGCTTGGCTTGTGCGCCAGCGGCCCCGACGAGATCGCCCGCTCGGCGATTGCCCAGCAACACTGGGTCAAGCTCGCAGCGCAGGGCATCCACACTCTCCTCGATCAGCAGAAACTCAAACCCGACGCCATTCGTGCGATTGGCAGCCACGGCCAAACCATTCGCCATGAACCGGCGCGCGGCTTCACCGTGCAGATCGGCAACCCTGCCCTGCTGACGGAATTGACCGGCATCACCGTAGTCAGCGACTTCCGCAGCCGCGATGTCGCTGCCGGTGGCCAGGGTGCACCTCTGGTTCCAGCCTTCCATGAAGCGTTATTCGAAGAGCGTACCGGCAACCAGGCCGTCTTGAATGTCGGCGGTTTCAGCAATCTGAGCCTGATAGAGCCGACCCGGCCTGTAGCCGGTTTCGACTGCGGCCCGGGGAATGTTCTGATGGACGCCTGGATTCACCAGCAGCGTGGCGAACACTATGATCGCAATGGCGACTGGGCAAAAACAGGTTCTGTTGAACCGTCCCTTTTGAAGGCACTGCTCAGCGATCCGTTCTTCGTCACCAAAGGCCCGAAAAGTACCGGCCGCGAAGTGTTCAACCTGCCTTGGCTGGAACAACATCTCGCACGCCTGCCAGCCTTTGCTGCCGAGAACGTGCAAGCCACCCTGCTTGAGCTGACCGCCCTGACCATCATCGAATCGCTGCAGAGTGCTCAAGCCGATACGCAAGAGCTGCTGGTCTGCGGCGGCGGCGCGCACAACGCGACACTGATGAGTCGGCTGGCCGACCTGCTACCAAATACAACGGTTGCGAGCACCGCGACCCACGGCGTTGATCCAGACTGGGTCGAAGCCATGGCTTTCGCTTGGCTGGCTCACTGCTGCCTCGAAGGCATCGCCGCCAATCGCCCCAGTGTCACCGGTGCACGCGGTCTTCGGGTACTCGGCGCCATCTACCCAGCCTGACTAAATCGCACACAGCAAAACGCCGCAGAACCGTAAGGCTCTGCGGCGTTTTGTTATCTGGAACGAAAAACGATCAGATCGAGAACGAAGACCCACAACCACAAGTCGTGGTGGCGTTCGGGTTCTTGATCACGAAGCGCGAGCCTTCCAGACCTTCCTGGTAATCCACTTCAGCACCGGCCAGGTACTGGAAGCTCATCGGATCAACCACCAGACTTACGCCTTCGCGTTCGACGATGGTGTCGTCCTCGGCCACATCTTCATCGAAGGTGAAACCGTATTGAAACCCTGAACAACCGCCGCCCGTAACGAATACGCGCAGCTTCAAGCGATCATTCCCCTCTTCATCGACCAGGCTCTTCACCTTGTGCGCAGCACCTTGGGTGAATTGCAAAGCCGTGGGGGTGAAGGATTCGACGCTCATGCTGACTATCTCCCGGCGTTACGCCGCCATAATGCGTGATGACGCGCATTATCCGCTTGTCCTAGAAAATCGGTCAACTATTGTTACGGTATATCAATAAACCCGACCCATGGTCGAGAATGCAAAAAGGCCCGAATGACGGGCCTTTTTGCTGTACAGATTAAAGTGTTACGGCAGCATACCGGCGTGCGACAGACCGAAACGCTCGTCCAGCCCGAACAGAATGTTCATGTTCTGCACCGCCTGGCCCGAAGCGCCTTTGACCAGATTGTCGATCACCGACAGCACCACCACCAGATCGCCATCCTGCGGACGATGCACCGCGATCCGGCAAACATTGGCGCCGCGCACACTACGGGTTTCCGGATGGCTGCCAGCCGGCATCACATCGACGAACGGCTCGTTGGCATAACGCTTTTCAAACAGCGCCTGCAGATCCACCGAGCGATCAACCACAGTCGCGTAGAGCGTGGAGTGAATGCCACGGATCATCGGCGTCAGGTGCGGAACGAAAGTAAGGCCAACGTCCTTACCCGCTGCGCGACGCAGGCCCTGGCGAATTTCCGGCAGGTGACGGTGACCTTTCACCGCGTAAGCCTTCATGCTTTCCGACGTCTCGGAGTACAACGAACCTACAGAGGCGCCACGACCGGCACCGCTGACGCCGGATTTGCAGTCGGCGATCAGACGCGAAGTATCCGCCAGACCGGCTTCCAGCAGCGGCAGGAACCCCAACTGCGTAGCGGTTGGATAGCAGCCCGGCACGGCGATCAGGCGAGCTTTTTTGATCTGCTCGCGATTGACTTCCGGCAGGCCATAAACCGCTTCGTCCAGCAACTCTGGCGCGCCGTGCGGCTGACCGTACCACTTGGCCCATTCCTCAGCGTCCTGCAGACGGAAGTCCGCCGACAAATCGATCACCTTGGTGCCGGCAGCGAGCAGTTCGCCAGCCAAGGCATGAGCAACACCGTGCGGAGTCGCGAAAAACACCACGTCGCAAGCGCCCAGGGTCTTGATGTCCTGCACGCTGAAAGCCAGGCCGTCGTAGTGACCGCGCAGGTTCGGGTACATGTCAGCCACAGGCAGGCCAGCCTCGGATCGGGAAGTGATCACCACCACTTCTGCCTGCGGATGCTGTGCCAACAGACGCAGCAGTTCGACACCGGTGTAACCCGTGCCGCCGACGATACCGACCTTGACCATAAACCTGCCCTCAACGAACCCACTGGAAAGCCGTCGATAATAGGGGCCGCGCGCCCCTGCGACAACCGTCAAGGTGACGTGCGGACGCTCAAGCCTCTACTATCCGGCTTACCGTGAACCTGGAATAACTAAAAATGCTCTATCTATGGATCAAAGCTTTTCACATTGTCAGCATCGTTTGCTGGTTTGCCGGACTGTTCTATCTGCCGCGACTGTTCGTTTATCACGCGCAAAGCGAAGACACGATCAGCAAAGAACGCTTCAGCGTCATGGAGCGCAAGTTGTATCGCGGCATCATGGGCCCGGCAATGATCGCCACACTGATCTTTGGCGGCTGGCTGATCTACCTCAACCCGGGCATCTTCAGCATGGGTGGCTGGATTCACGCCAAACTGACCCTCGTGGTTCTATTGATCGGCTACCACCATATGTGCGGCGCGCAGGTAAAACGTTTCGCCCGTGGCGAGAACACCCGCAGCCATGTCTTTTATCGCTGGTTCAATGAAGTGCCGGTTCTGATATTGCTGGCTATCGTAATTCTGGTCGTGGTCAAGCCGTTCTAACTTCAATAACTACAGATCACTGGGGTGTTCATCATGTCGCTGCCCGCTCTGCTCGAACAACGTCTGCGTTTGCCTGTCGTTGCCGCGCCGATGTTCCTGATTTCCAACCCCGAGTTGGTGCTCGCCTGTTGCCGCAACGGTGTGGTCGGCAGTTTTCCGGCGCTTAACCAGCGTGAAAGCAGCGGCTTCAAGGCCTGGCTGGAACAGATCGAAGCGGGACTGGCGACTCTGGACAACCCTGCACCCTACGCGGTGAACCTGATCGTTCATAACAGCAACCCGCGCTTGCAGGCGGATCTGAATATCTGCGTCGAGCACAAAGTCCCCATCGTCATTACCAGCCTCGGCGCGGTGAAGGAGTTGGTCGACGCCGTGCACAGCTATGGCGGCCTGGTCTTCCACGACGTCACCACCCGGCGACATGCCGAGAAAGCCGCCGAGGCCGGTGTCGATGGATTGATCGCTGTTGCGGCCGGCGCCGGTGGCCACGCCGGCACATGGAGTCCGTTTGCACTGATCGCCGAGATTCGCCAGTTCTTCGACAAGACACTGTTGCTTGCAGGATGTTTGAACCACGGCCATGAGATTCTCGCCGCGCAGTTGCTCGGCGCGGATTTGGCCTACTTCGGTACGCGATTTATCGGCACCACAGAAAGCCATGCGCCTGACGCCTACAAGGAGATGCTGCTGACAGCCAAGGCTGCGGACATCATCCATACTCCAGCGGTGTCGGGCGTCCCAGCCAGTTTCATGCGCCAGAGTCTGCAGGCGGCCGGTTTCGACATGGCCGCCCTGCAAGGCAAGGGCGAGGTGAACTTCGGCGACAAGCTCAAACCGATCAGCGACGAAGCCAAAGCCTGGAAGACTGTGTGGTCGGCCGGCCAGGGCGTCGGGCAGATTGACGATCTGCCCAGCGTCGATCAGTTGATCGCTCGCCTTGATGCGGAATACCGGCAGGCCCAGCAACGCGCAGCGCAGTTGCCACAACGCTGGCCACGGTAAAAAATCAGGCCAGTCGCTAGCGGACAGGCCTTACACTGACGACCTTTCAATCTATTCGCGACAAGGATGCCTCGGCCATGAGTGACACCCGTTACAAGATCGTTTTCGACGGTGCTCTACAGCCCGGTGTCGACATCACCACTGCCAAACTCAATCTGGCCGACCTGTTCAAAAGCGAAGTAGCCGCCATCGAACGGCTCTTCAATGGCAGTGTCGTCGCAATCAAGCGTGATCTCTCCCACAGCGATGCGCAGACCTATCTGCAAGCGCTGAACAAAACCGGCATCAATGCCCGCATCGAAAGCGAAACCCCCATCGAACTGAATCTGTCGGATGTGCACGAACACACCGCGGCCGTGATGGAACCGAGTTCGCCGTACGCGCCACCTCGCGCGAACGTCGGCGAAAGCCTGCCAGCGTTTGCCACGCTCAAACCGTTTAGTGTGGAAGGCCGGATCGGTCGTCTGCGCTACCTGGCCTGGTCGATGGTGCTGACGCTGGTGACGCTGCCGATTATCGGCATCTTTGCATTGATCGCGCTGGGACTCGTCGGTGCCGACTCCACCAGCGGCCTGATCATCGGCGGCATCTTCGCGGTCTTTCTGTTCTTGGCACTGCTCATCGCCAGCATCATGTTCAGTGTCCAACGCCTGCACGATATTGGCTGGTCCGGCTGGCTCTGGTTGCTGACCCTGGTACCTTTCGTGGGCAGCTTCTTCCCGTTTGTGGTCATGATCGTTCCGGGCAATAGCGTCGCCAACCGCTATGGCCCGCCACCGCCACCGAACAGCACGGCGGTCAAGGTCCTGTGTTCGCTGTGGATCGTGTTTATCGCGCTGTTTTTTGTCGGAGGCATTCTTGGCGGAATCTCGGCCATCCAGCAGGAATACGAAAGCAATCTGGAAAGCAGCTACGAAAGCGGCTCGGTGACCACTGACGAGATCGACGTGGAAGTCGAACCCGCAGCGAATTCCGCCGACGATGCAGCCGAAGCGGCGCAGGCCCCTGTAGACTCTGCGAAAGAATGAACAGCGCTCCCCGCCGTGACACCCGCGTCGTCGGCGCGGAGCTGTTGCGATGGAGAATTGCATGACCCGTTACGCTCTGATCACTGGCGCTTCCAGCGGCATCGGCCTGGCCATGGCCGAAGCGCTGGCCCGCCGTGGCCGCAGCCTGATT
Source organism: Pseudomonas sp. NPDC089741 (assembly GCF_044748825.1). Taxonomy (NCBI): domain Bacteria; kingdom Pseudomonadati; phylum Pseudomonadota; class Gammaproteobacteria; order Pseudomonadales; family Pseudomonadaceae; genus Pseudomonas; species Pseudomonas sp. NPDC089741. The sequence goes on from NZ_JBIVGT010000038.1 coordinate 8,601, forward strand.
CTGGTGGCACGACAGCGTGATCAGCTGGAAAGTATCGCGATAGAGTTGACCCAACGTTTCGGCGTCGAGGTGCTGTTTCGCGCTTGCGACCTGGGCGAACCTTTGCGCTTGTCCGGTTTTCTGCTTGAGCTGGAAGAAGGCGACCGGCAGATCGATTTACTGGTGAACTGCGCCGGCATCGGCACCTGCGGGCCGTTCCTTGCCCAGGACTGGATGACCGAGCAGGATCTGATCGAGGTGAATATCCTCGCCCTCACCCGTCTGTGCCATGCAATCGGCAACAGCATGGCGCTGCAGGGCGGCGGGCAGATTCTCAATGTCGCCTCGGTGGCGGCGTTCAATCCCGGGCCATGGATGAGCACGTATTACGCCAGCAAGGCTTACGTGCTGCACTTTTCCGAGGCGCTGCGGGTTGAACTCAAGCAAAGTGCGGTGAAGGTTTCGGTGCTCTGCCCCGGCCCGACCCGCACGGCATTTTTCCGCACGGCGCAACTGAACAGCGACAAACTCAAAGACAGCAAGTTGTTGATGAGCCCCGAGGAAGTCGCGCTGTACACCGTGCGCGCCCTCGCCAAGAACCGCGCGATCATCATTCCGGGACGACGCAACCGCTGGTTCGCCTTCCTGCCACGACTCGGCTCGCGCTGGCTCAATCGCACCATCGTCGGCATGGTCAACAAGGCTTACTGCCCGCGCTGAACGGTCCTGCGGCAAAACACTGGGCGGGTTGATTTCCCATGAGTACACTCAGGCCAGCCCATACAACGGAGAAAACAGCAGTGGATACTCTGTTCACCAAGATCATCAACCGGGAAATCCCGGCCAAGATCATTTACGAGGACGACCAGGTTCTGGCCTTCCACGATATCGCCCCTCAGGCACCGGTTCATTTCCTGGTGATCCCGAAAAAACCGGTACGCACCCTCAATGACCTGACCGAAGACGACAAGGCATTGGCCGGGCATATCCTGTTCACCGCGCAGCGCCTGGCGCTGGAGCTAGGTTGCGAGGAAGGCTTCCGGGTCGTGATGAACTGCAATGAAAAGGGCGGGCAGACCGTCTATCACATTCATATGCACGTCCTCGGTCAGCGCCAGATGAACTGGCCACCGGGTTAAGATTCACCGACCAGGCCTGCGGTTTGTCACCTGTAGGAGCTGCCGAAGGCTGCGATCTTTTGATCTTCGAGTTAGCAATAACAAGATCAAAAGATCGCAGCCTTCGGCAGCTCCTACATAAAGCACACCCCGTACATCCAGCACATAAAGCGTGGCAAATGACCCAGCGCAAACCTTCCCCGGCCGATTCGGTTAAACTGGCCGCCGAGATTCTTCCCGGAGGTCAGCATGACTACCCAACGTCACTACTCGCCGATTGACCGTCTTCTGCTGCAAGCCGATGCCGCGATGCGTACCTTGCTGCCCTTCAGTGGCCAGCCGTACCGTCCGTCGCCAGCAATCCTGCAGCCGGACACGCAGATGAGCGACGAAGACACCCGTCACGTCGCCGGCCTGATGCGCATCAACCACACGGGTGAAGTCTGCGCCCAAGCGCTGTATCAAGGCCAGGCGCTGACCGCCAAGCTGCCGCAGGTACGCGAGGCCATGGAGCACGCTGCCGAAGAAGAGATCGATCATCTGGTCTGGTGCGAACAGCGCATTCACCAGTTAGGCAGCCATACCAGTGTTTTGAATCCGCTGTTTTATGGCATGTCGTTCGGCATCGGCGCAGTTGCCGGGTTGATCAGCGACAAGGTCAGCCTCGGGTTCGTCGCGGCGACCGAGCATCAGGTGTGTAAACATTTGAATGAACATCTGGAACAATTGCCGGCCGAGGACGAAAAGTCCCGGGCGATTCTCGAGCAGATGCGCATTGATGAAGAACATCATGCGGAGAGTGCGCTGGAGGCTGGGGGTTTCCGCTTTCCGGCGCCGGTGAAGTTCGGGATGAGTATTCTGGCGAAGGTGATGACCAAGAGTACTTATCGGATTTGAGGTCTGTGTTGGTGCTGAGGGCCTCATCGCGAACAGGCTCGCTCCTACAGGGGGCTTTGTTTCAGTAATAAAAAAGGCGACTGCCCTGAGACAGTCGCCTTTTTTTGTGCCCGGAAATCTTAGGTCGGCATGTTGCGCGCGTAGAAGATTTCAAGCATTTCGTGTTTCACCCGATCAGTCACCTGAGCACGCTGCTCGGCGGACAGGTTGCTGGTGGCGTCGCCGAACAGGTAGTTATCCAGTTCGAAGTTCTTCAGCAGCATTTTGGTGTGGAACAGGTTTTCCTGGTACACGTTCACGTCGGTCATCTGATACGCGTCGCGAGTGTCTTCGGAGAGATAGTTCTGGATCGAGTTGATCTCGTGATCGATGAAGTGCTTGTTGCCTTCAACGTCACGGGTGAAGCCACGCACACGGTAATCCACAGTCACAATGTCCGAATCGAACTGGTGAATGAGGAAGTTGAGCGCTTTCAACGGTGAAATTACGCCACAGGTCGACACGTCGATGTCCACACGGAAAGTCGCAATACCAGCGTCCGGATGGATCTCCGGATAGGTGTGCACCGTGATGTGACTCTTGTCGAGGTGGGCAAGGATGATTTCGGGCAATGGACCCGGGGATTCTTCGATCTGACTTTCAGTCGGGGTCACCGGCTCTTCAGAAATCAGAATCGTGACGCTGGCACCCTGAGGCTCGTAGTCCTGACTGGCAATGTTCAGGATGTTGGCACCAATGATCTCGACAACTTCTGTGAGAATCTGCGTCAGGCGTTTCGCGTTGTACTCTTGATTGATGTACTCGACGTAAGCCTGCTGGTCTTGCGGGGTTTCCGCGTAGCAGATGTCATAGATGTTGAAGCTCAAGGTCTTTGTCAGGTTATTGAACCCGTGGAGCTTGAGTTTGCTTTTCACCGTTAAAAACTCTCTATGTATGCGGCCCGGCCGCGTGATCAAGCATGCCCGTCAAATGCGAACAACGCACCTGCGTAGGACGGTTAACACCTCTTCGCGATGGCGATTTTGGTTATCTGTTCAGGCGGATGACCCGTCGACTGACCGATCACTGCCCTGAAAAAAGTGGCGCATTATGCAGACGTCAGCGGGGGATCGCCAGAGTCTGCACTGCTTTTATGATAGTTGAATGTCGGTTCAACCGAGTTCGACGATTTCGTAATCGTGGGTGATTGCCACGCCAGCCGCGCCGAGCATGATCGAGGCCGAGCAATATTTCTCCGCGGACAGTTCGATGGCGCGTTTGACCTGAGCTTCTTTCAGGCCACGGCCCTTGACCACAAAATGCATGTGAATCTTGGTGAATACCTTGGGATCTTCGGTCGCGCGCTCGGCTTCGAGGAAGGCTTCGCAGCTTTCAACGGCCTGACGCGACTTCTTCAGGATGCTGACCACGTCGAAGTTGCTGCAACCGCCGACACCCAGCAGGAGCATTTCCATCGGACGAACACCCAGATTACGACCACCGGCGTCCGGCGGACCGTCCATTACCACGACATGACCGCTGCCGGATTCGCCGAGGAACATGGCTTCGCCAGCCCATTGGATGCGTGCCTTCATCGCCAAGACTCCACTGTAAAAAAAGGGTCGCCAGCTTAGCACAGGGCTTTGCTCTGGCAGCGAGCGTCGTTCCTAGGACCGATGCCTCTGCAACGTAGGTAATTTCTCGAATTTGCGACGAAGTGTCTGTTAAGCTGGCGCCAATTCGCTGGCGCCCATGTCAGCTGTGTAGCGACCGCCTTCAGCGCCTCATAAAAAAATCAAACATTACCGTGCAGTCTTTTCGGGATACAACCATGGTTGCTATTACCCCCACACCCAAAATCAAGAACCTCGACAAGCTGTTGATGCATTGTCAGCGCCGCCGTCATGCGGCCAAGAGCAACATCATCTGTGCCGGCGACCGCTCGGACACGCTGTACTTCATCATCAAGGGTTCGGTGACCATCCTCATCGAGGATGACGACGGCCGCGAGATGATCATTGCGTACCTCAATGCCGGGGATTTCTTTGGCGAACTGGGCCTGTTCGAGCAAGCAGGCCTGGAGCAGGAGCGCAGTGCCTGGGTGCGGGCCAAGGTCGAATGCGAAACGGCAGAAATCAGCTACGCCAAGTTCCGCGAACTGTCGCAGCAGGATCCGGACATTCTTTACGTGCTCAGCGGACAAATCGCACAACGCCTGCGCAATACCACGCGCAAGGTCGGCGACCTGGCGTTCTTCGACGTCACCGGTCGAGTCGCGCGTTGCCTGCTGGAACTGTGCAAGCAGCCAGATGCGATGACCCACCCGGACGGCATGCAGATCAAGGTGACGCGTCAGGAGATCGGCCGGATTGTCGGTTGTTCGCGGGAGATGGTTGGTCGCGTGCTCAAGGATCTTGAAGAACGCAACCTGGTGAATGTGAAGGGCAAGACCATGGTGGTCTTCGGTACCCGCTAAAGCCGAAACTCAGGCGCTGTACATCTGCGCCAGCATCAGACGAAACAGTTCATCAAGACGCGCCAAGGCATCTGGCGCGTCGAATTTCTCATGCAGGGCAATGTGGCTCTGCGCCCTCACCCGCTGCTCCAGGCCGCACGCTTCGTTGAAGCGATTGACCGCTGCGACCATCGACTCGCGCTCGTTATCCATCAGCATCGCTCCGTGGACCAGACCGACCGGACGCTGTCCGCCCTGACTCTGGCGCCAGCGTTGTGCGGTGCCAACCATTTTGCGGCCGTCGAGATTGACGTTGAAACGACCATCGCAGAATGCGCCATCAATTTCGCCCAATGATGCCGTGCCGCCCAGCTCATCGAGCAACTGGCAGATCGGATCGCAGAGACGGCGATAGCCGGTTTCGATGCGGTTCAGATCGCCTTCGCTGCGCGGTGGCGCGTAGACCAAAGCGATATTGATCGTGGCGGCGGATTGCGGGACGGGCTCGCCGCCGGTTTCACGCAGCAGAACAGGCCAGCCGGCAGCGGCGGAGACTTCGCAGGCGTGATCGAAAGCGGGTAAGCGGTTGAGGCGGCGTGGCATGACCAAGGCGCGATCGCTGGGTTGCCAGAATAGAAGGCCGAATTCTGAGTCGCCGCCGCAGACCGAGGCCAGCAAATCCTGTTCGGCTTGCAGGCCGGCTTCGATGGTCAGGGGGGTGGGCAGCGACATTGAGGGCTCCGGCAGATTTGGAATCTTTAGGGATTTCTAGTACCTCATTGCGAGCAGGCTCACTCCTACAATTGGAACGCGTTCCCCTGTAGGAGCGAGCCTGCTCGCGAATGAGGTCGACTCGGTCAGTCGAGGGTCGAACCGCTGATCGGCACGCCACGCTCCGGGAAGAACAAGCGCTGCAGTTCAGTGCCCGGATTTTCCGCACGCATGAACGCTTCGCCGACCAGGAACGAATACACGTCGCTGATTTCCATCAGTTCGACATCGGCACGATTGAGGATGCCGCTCTCGGTAATCACCAGGCGATCGCGCGGAATGCGCGGCAGCAGGTCGAGGGTAGTTTCCAGGCTGACTTCAAAGGTGTGCAGGTTGCGGTTGTTAACCCCGACCAGCGGCGTGTCGAGGGTTTTCAACGCGCGCTCCAGCTCATCGCCGTCGTGCACTTCCACCAGCACATCGAGGCCGACGCTTTTGGCGACGGCGGCCAGCTCGGCCATTTTCACGTCATCCAGCGCGGAGACGATCAGCAGCACGCAGTCGGCGCCAAGCGCGCGGGCTTCGACGATCTGGTACGGATCGATCATGAAGTCCTTGCGGATCACCGGCAGACTGCACGCAGCACGGGCCTGCTGCAGATAAGCATCGGCGCCCTGGAAATAATCGATATCGGTCAGTACGGACAGACAGGTCGCCCCGCCCTTCTCGTAGCTTTTGGCGATGTCGGCGGGAATGAAGCTCTCGCGAATCACGCCTTTGCTCGGCGAAGCCTTTTTGATTTCGGCAATCACCGCAGGCTGTTTTTTCTTCGCCTGCGTCAGCAACGCATTGGCAAAACCGCGAGGTGCATCGGCCGCCTTGGCCAGACTTTCCAGCTCGCTCAGGCTGACGCGGGCGCTACGCTCGGCAACTTCCTGAACTTTGCGCGCCAGAATGTTTTCCAGAACCGTCGGTACACTCATCCCTCATTCTCCACTCTGAATACCGCGGTAAAGGCACCCAACTCCTCGAGCTTTTCCCGAGCGAGACCGGTGTGCAGAGCGTCGTGCGCTAGCTCCACGCCCTGTTTCAAACTGCTGGCCACGTCGGCGGCATACAGCGCGGCGCCGGCGTTGAGCACAATCATTTCGGCCGCTTTCTGGCCGTTCTCGGTCTTGCGCCTGCCCAGTGCATCGCGGATCAGCGCCAGCGACGCCTCCGGGCCTTCGACCGACAGACCGTGCAGGCTCTGGCTCTTCATGCCGAGGTCTTCCGGCTCGACCCAATACTCAGTGATTTCGTTGTTCTTCAGCTCGGCGACAAACGTCGGCGCGGCGAGACTGAACTCGTCCAGGCCATCCTTCGAATGCACCACCAGCACATGCTTGCTGCCCAGACGCTGCAACACTTCGGCCAATGGCCGGCACAGTGCCTGGGTGAACACGCCCACCACCTGATGTTTCACACCGGCCGGATTCGTAAGCGGGCCGAGCATGTTGAACAGCGTACGCAGGCCGAGATCGCGGCGCGGGCCGGCGGCGTATTTCATGGCTTTGTGGTGGGTCTGGGCGAACATGAAACCGATGCCGACGTTGTCGATGCAACGTGCGACCTGAACCGGCGTCAGGTTCAGGTAGATGCCGGCAGCTTCGAGCAAGTCGGCACTGCCGCTCTTGCCCGAGACCGCGCGGTTACCGTGCTTGGCCACCGTGCAGCCAGCCGCCGCGACAACAAAGGAAGAAGCCGTCGACACGTTGAAGATGTTCGCACCGTCACCGCCGGTGCCGACCACATCGACCACGCCGTCGAGCGTTTTCAGTTCAACCTGATCGGCCAGTTCACGCATGACCGACACGGCGCCGACGATCTCGTCGATGCTCTCGCTCTTCATGCGCATGGCCATCATGAACGCGCCGATCTGCGCGTCGGTGCATTGGCCGGTCATGATTTCACGCATCACATCGCGCATTTCATCGGTGCTGAGGTCGAGGTGATCGACGATACGGCTCAGGGCTGTCTTGATATTCACGGGAAGTCCTTAGCGCGTGCCGCCGGTTTGTTTGAGGAAGTTGGCAAACAGTTCATGACCCTGCTCGGTCAGGATCGACTCGGGGTGGAACTGTACGCCCTCAATGTTCAGGGTCTTGTGACGCAGGCCCATGATTTCGTCGACCGAACCGTCATCGTGCTGAGTCCACGCGGTCAGTTCCAGGCAATCGGGCAAAGTATCGTGCTTGACGATCAGCGAGTGATAGCGGGTAACCGTCAGCGGATGATTCAGACCGGCGAAAACACCCTTGTCCTCGTGAAATACCGGACTAGTCTTACCGTGCATTACCTGACGCGCACGCACGACGTCACCGCCAAAGGCCTGACCGATGGACTGGTGGCCAAGGCAGACGCCGAGGATCGGCAGTTTGCCGGCGAAGTGCTTGATGGCTTCGATGGAGATGCCGGCTTCGGTCGGCGTGCAAGGGCCTGGCGATACCACGATGCGCTCAGGCTTGAGTGCTTCGATTTCGGCGATGGTCAATTCGTCGTTGCGCACTACTTTGACTTCGGCACCCAACTCGCCGAGGTATTGCACAACGTTGTAAGTAAAGGAGTCGTAGTTGTCGATCATCAGCAACATGGCGTTTCGAACCTCTTGAATTCTGACTTGGAGACAGCCTTCAGATGACTTGCCCGCAGGGCGCTGCACGATGTCGGACGCAGGTAGACGCGTCGGCACAGCGGCATTTCAAACAGGCAAGGAAGGCAAAGCGATACAGATCCGGCGGGGCCGGCAGAAAAGATTCAGGCGCGCCAACGCCAGCGGGCGTGTGCCTTGATGACTTGATCCAGAAGTTTGCTGGTGATCAACACGGGGAAGGTCTCGTTCATACGTTCCGGCACAGTAACTTAGCTGGGCGGAGCGTGCAATATGGCCGGGGCTTTGGGGGATAAATCCAGGGGAGGATTCGCGACCGATGGCAAAAGGCCGGAAGTTTTTGGTACTGTCGTTTCGTTCACCTACAACAATAAATAAACGGACTTGCTCATGATCAAACAGACGTTGTTTGTACCGCTGGCCGGCTGCCTCCTCGCACTGGCCTGTGCCCAGGCCAATGCCGCACCCAATCCTTACTCGAATTTCGTGGTGTTTGGCGACAGCCTCAACGATGCCGGCACCTTCAGGGACACCGGCGGCCCGGCCGGTGCCACCCAGCGTTACACCAACCGCACCGGCCCGGTTTACCTGGATGGCAGCGGCGAAGTACGTTCGCTGAACTCCACGCAATTACTCGGTGGACGACTGGGCTTCACCCCGGATCAGACAGCTTCATCGAGTTCGGCAGTGCGCGCCGAAAACGGTCAGCCCGACGGCAATAACTGGGCGGTTGGCGGTTATCGAACCGATCAGATCCTCGATTCGATCACTACACAATCCGCCACAGGCGAACGCACCCGCGCCGGTTACCTGCCATCGAACGGCTTCCGTGCCGACCCGAATGCGCTGTATTACATTTCCGGCGGCGGTAACGACTTCCTCCAGGGTCGCATTCTCAGCCTGCCGCAAGCCAATGCCGGCGCCGATCGCCTGGCCGACAGTGTGCAAGCGCTGCAAACCGCCGGCGCCAAATACGTGATGGTCTGGTTGCTGCCTGACGTCGGCCTGACTCCGGCGATCAATGGCACACCGCTGCAGTCGTTCAGCAGCCAGCTCGCCGCGCAATTCAATAGCCAGTTGGTGACACGCCTGCAAGGCATCAACGCCGAAATCATTCCGTTGAACATTCCGGTACTGCTGTCGGAAGTGTTCGCCAATCCCGGGCGCTTTGGCTTGGCCACCGATCAGAATCTGACCGCGACCTGCTTCAGCGGCAGCAGTTGCCCGGAAAACGCCCGTTACGGCATCAACAGTGCGACCCCGGATCCGAGCAAGCTGATCTACAACGACGGCGTGCACCCGACCGAAGCCGGCCAGAAACTGATCTCCGACTACGCCTATTCCCTGCTGGCGGCGCCATGGGAACTGACATTGCTGCCGGAAATGGCCCACGCCACCGTCCGCGCGCATCAGGATGAACTGCGCAGCCAATGGCAAGCCGATTGGGAAAACTGGCAAGCGGTTGGCCAATGGCGCGCGATCGTTTCAGCGGGTGGTCAGCATGTCGACGTCGATAGCCAAAGCAGCGGCGCCAGCGCCGATGGCAGCGGTTACAACCTCAACGTCGGCGGCAGCTATCGTCTCAACGAGGCGTGGCGTGTCGGTGTGGCGGGCGGTTTCTACCGGCAGAACCTCGAGGCTGGTCATAACGATTCCGACTACAAACTCAACAGCTACATGGCCACCGCGTTCGCCCAGTTCCAGCAGAATCGCTGGTGGGCTGACATGGCGTTGACCGGCGGCAAACTCGAGTACGACAACCTCAAGCGCAAGTTTGATCTGGGCGTCAGCGAAGGTGCAGAAAAAGGCGATACCGACGGCAGCCTGTGGGCGTTCAGCACGCGTATCGGTTATGACATTGCCCAGCCGGGCAGCGAGTGGCACCTGTCGCCGTTCATCAGCGCCGACTACGCCAGCGTCGATGTCGACGGTTACTCGGAGAAAAGCAACCGCGCCACGGCCCTGACCTTTGACGACCAGACCCGCGATTCGAAACGCCTCGGCCTCGGCTTGCAGGGCAAGTACAACTTCACTCCGCAAACCCAGGTGTATGGTGAGTACGCTCACGAGCGTGAGTACGAGGATGACGTGCAAAAGGTCAACATCGCACTCAATACCTTGCCGGCGAACGACTTCAAACTTGAGGGTTACACGCCGCAGAGCCATTTGAACCGGTTGAGTCTGGGCGTCAGCCACAAGCTCACCGCTGATCTGGCGCTGCGTGGCGGGTATACGTTCCGCAAGGATGATGACTTTACCCAGCAGGGTTTGAATGTTGGGGTGGTGCTGGATTTTTAAGCGGTAGATCAAAGGATCGCAGCCTGCGGCAGCTCCTACGGAGGGTTGTTGCAGGTCATAAAAAAGCGGCGCCCTCACAGGCGCCGCTTTTTATGGATCATTTCTGGGGTGAGAGACATTAACCTGTGGCGAGGGGATTTATCCCCGTTGGGGTGCGAAGCAGCCCCTAAACCAAACACCGCGGTGTATCAGGCAAACCGCATGTAATGGTTTTACGACTGCTGCGCAGCCGAGCGGGGATAAATCCCCTCGCCACAATGAATCCCACACCACAGATAAATCCCCTTACCACACATGGCCTCTCCCACTAGGGATCTGCGATCAGTCCGGGGTTTGTTCGGCCAGGGCAACGGCGCGGAACATCGCGCGGCGTTTGTTCAGGGTTTCTTCCCATTCCAGCGCCGGTACCGAGTCGGCGACAATGCCGCCACCGGCCTGCACGTGCAGTTCACCGTTCTTGATCACCGCCGTGCGAATCGCAATCGCAGTGTCCATGTTGCCGTTCCAGGCGAAGTAACCGACCGCGCCGCCATACACACCACGCTTGACCGGTTCAAGTTCGTCGATGATTTCCATCGCACGAATCTTCGGCGCGCCGGACAAAGTGCCCGCCGGCAGAATCGCCCGCAGCGCGTCCATCGCCGTCAGCCCGGCCTTCAACTGGCCGGTGACGTTGGAGACGATGTGCATCACGTTGGAATAACGCTCGATGACCATCTTCTCGGTGAGTTTCACCGAACCGATTTCCGATACGCGACCGGTGTCGTTACGACCCAGGTCGATCAGCATCAAGTGCTCGGCGATCTCCTTTTCATCCGACAGCAGATCTTCTTCCAGCGCCACATCGGCTTCTTCGGTCGCGCCACGTGGGCGTGTACCGGCAATGGGGCGCACGGTGATCAGGTTGTCTTCGACCCGCACCAGCACTTCCGGCGAACTGCCGACGACGTGGAAGTCGCCGAAGTTGAAGAAGTACATGTATGGCGTCGGGTTGAAGCAACGCAGTGCGCGATACAGATCGATCGGCGCAGCCTTGAAGTCGATCGACATGCGCTGCGACGGCACAACCTGCATGCAGTCACCGGCAAGGATGTATTCCTTGATGGTATCGACGGCTTTTTCGTAGTCGTCCTGAGTGAAACTCGAACGGAACACCGGATCAGCCGACTGCTGCTTGCTGAAATCCAGGCCACGGCGCGGGGTGATCGGCTGACGCAGTTTCTCCAGCAACGCCTGCAATTGCGCCTGACCTTGTTCGAAGGCATCGGCCTGCGCAGGGTCGGCCAGCACGATCGCGTGCATCTTGCCAGCGAGGTTGTCGAACACCACGACGGCATCGGAAACCATCAGCAAAATATCCGGCACACCCAAAGGATCCGGGTTCGGGCACTTGCCCAGGCGCTTCTCGACATAACGCACGCAGTCGTAACCGAAGTAACCGACCAGGCCGCCGTTGAAACGCGGCAGGCCAGCGATGGTCGGCACGTTGTAGCGTGCCTTGAAGGTTTCGACGAAGGCCAGCGGGTCTTCGACGTCGTGGCTTTCGGTTTCGACGCCATCGACGGTGATGCTGACGTGATGGTCGTGAACGCGCATGACCGTGCGGCATGGCAGGCCGATGATCGAATAACGGCCCCATTTCTCGCCGCCCTGCACCGATTCGAGCAGGTAGGAGTTGGGCTGGTCGGCCAGTTTCAGGTAGATCGACAGCGGCGTGTCGAAGTCGGCCAGGGTTTCGCAGGCCAGCGGGATGCGGTTGTAGCCGTCAGCGGCCAAGCGCAGGAATTCTTCGCGGATCATAAGGTGCCTCGTGGTGTGAGGGGCAAATCAGTCAGGTAGGCAAACGTGCCGGCAGGCCGGCGAGGAACAAGTCAGGCGCGCCAACGCCAGCGGGCCAGGGCCTTGATGACTTTCATCCAGAGTTTGCGAGTGACCACCACGATGGCGTTTCCAGAATGGGATTGAGAAGCGTCGGGCAACGTTATCTCAGCGGCCGTGACGAGGCAACCGGGAATTAGTTTGCGCAGATCGTCGATCACCAATGCCGGCGATTCCTCGGCAATTGGCCGGCCATGGTTGTAGCCATAACTCAGCGCCACGCATTTGACCCCCGCCGCTTTCGCCGCCAGCACGTCGCTGCGCGAGTCGCCGACGAACAACGATTGCGAGGCCGGGATATTGGCCATTTTCATCACGAAGAACAGCGCCGCCGGGTCAGGTTTTTTCTGCGGCAAGGTATCGCCACCGATGATCCACTTGAAATAGCGACCGATTTTCATCTGATCCAGCAGCGGCGCGACGAAGCGCTCCGGCTTGTTGGTGATCAGCGCCATGACCACACCCTGCTTTTGCAGCCACTTGAGGGTGTCGCGCACGCCGGGATAGACCACGGTCAGCTCGTGGCTGGCGGCGTAAGCCTCCATGAACACTTCCAGCGCATGTTCGGCCTCGACGTCATCCACCGCCGAATGATCGATGCTACCGGCCAAAGCGCGGCGCACCAATACCGGCGCGCCGTTGCCCACCCACTCGCGCACCGATTCGATGCCGGCAGGCTTGCGGCCGAGGGAGAGCAGCATGTTGTCCACCGCTGCTGCCAGGTCCGGAACCGAGTCGATCAGCGTGCCATCCAGATCGAACATCACCAGCCGAGGCAGTTTTCCCGGGAACAGCTGCTCAAACCCGCTCATGGGCGAGCCAGCGCCAGTTCGGAACGCATCTTGTCGATGACTTCCTGATAGTTCGGCGCATTGAAGATTGCCGAGCCGGCGACAAAAGTGTCAGCGCCAGCCGCAGCGATTTCGCGGATGTTGTTGACGTTGACGCCGCCGTCGATTTCCAGACGGATGTCACGGCCCGAGGCATCGATGATCGCCCGCGCTTCGCGCAGTTTGTCGAGGGTGCCGGGAATGAACTTCTGCCCGCCGAAGCCTGGGTTGACGCTCATCAGCAAGACCATATCGACTTTGTCGATCACGTATTTGAGCACGTCCAGCGGGGTCGCCGGGTTGAACACCAGACCGGATTTGCAGCCGCCTTCACGTATCAGTTGCAGCGAACGATCGACGTGCAGCGTGGCTTCCGGGTGGAAGGTGATGTAGGTCGCGCCGGCTTCGATGAAATCGCCGACGATACGGTCTACCGGGCTGACCATCAGGTGCGCGTCGATCGGCGCGGTGACGCCGTACTTGCGCAATGCCGCACAAACCATCGGACCGATGGTCAGGTTCGGCACGTAGTGGTTGTCCATGACGTCGAAGTGAACGAAGTCGGCGCCAGCGGCGAGAACGTTGTCCACTTCCTCGCCGAGGCGGGCGAAGTCGGCGGAGAGAATCGACGGAGCAATTACGAAGGGCTGCATGACGCACCTTTTCTGAGCTAAATCACGATGGCGCGCATTGTAGCCTCATGCTTGAGCGCGCGCACCGTGACCGCGATGATCAGTACGCCGCTCGGTAGATCTTCTCGATATCGACGGCGCTGAGTTTGCGCGGGTTATTGCGCATCAAGCGCTCGATCCCCGCGGCTTCCACCGCCATCGCTGGGATCGCCTCTTCCGGCACACCGAAACTGCGCAAACCGGCCGGGATTTCCACCGTTGCGCACAAATCGGTCATCGCCTGCACGGCTTTGTCCGCCGCCTCGGCTGCGCTCAGATGAGCGGTCTTTACGCCCATGGCTTCGGCAATATCCTGCATGCGTTCGACACAGGCCATCTTGTTCCAGGTCATGACATAGGGCAGCAACAGGGCATTGCTCACGCCATGGGCGATGTTGAAACGCCCGCCCAGCGGATACGCCAGCGCATGCACCGCGCCGACCCCGGCATTACCAAACGCCATGCCGGCCATCAAACTGGCGGTGGCCATGTCTTCGCGGGCTTGCAGGTTGGCGCCATTGGCATAAGCCTTGGGCAGGGCTTTGGCGATAAGTTTTATCGCGCCAATGGCCAGGGAGTCGGTGATCGGCGAGGCGTTCACCGACAGATAGGATTCGATGGCGTGCACCAACGCGTCAACACCACTGGCGGCGGTAACGCTGCGTGGGCAGGTCAGGGTCATCTGCGGGCTGACCAGCGCGACGTCCGGTAATAGAAAGTCGCTGACGATGCCTTTCTTCAGTTGTGCGACTTTGTCCGAGAGGATTGCCACGTTGGTGACTTCGGAACCGGTGCCGGCGGTGGTCGGGATGGCGATCAGCGGCGGGCCTTTGCGCGGCACCTGGTCGACGCCGAACAGGTCTTCCAGCGCGCCGTGGTAACCGGCATAGGCGGCAACACTTTTGGCGATGTCGATGGCGCTGCCGCCACCGAGGCCGATCAAACCGTCATGCCCTCCCTCGCGGTAAACGCGCATGCAGTCCTCGACGATGGCGATTTCCGGGTCGGGCAGCACGCGGTCGAAAATCTCGTAGTCACGCCCACCGAGTTGCACCAGCGCCAGCTCGACCGTGCCAGATTTGACCAGCGCGGCGTCGGTGACAATCAGCGGGTTGTCGATGTCGAGGCGCGTGAGTTCGGCGGCCAGTTGTTCGATGGCGGCGGCGCCGGTGATCAGTTTGTGAGCGATTTTGAACTGGGACAGACTCATCGTGCGCAGCCTCTTATAGATGTGGGAGCTGGGCACAAGATTAGCTGGGGATTTGGGGTTGTCTGCTATTCAGGTGGTGAATGACTCATCGAGCGCAAGAGCAAGAGCCCCTCACCCTAGCCCTCTCCCAGAGGGAGAGGGGACTGACCGAGTTGTACTCTCGCAATACGCCGACCTGAATTATCGAGTCGAACTCAGGTTTTGAAAACCATAAAGATCTGCTCCCTTTCCCCCTCGCCCCCATGGGGGAGAGGGCTGGGGTGAGGGGGTAAGCTCTTGATCTGGACCTTAAATCTGAGCGGTGCGCAGTTTTTCGCTGCGGCCACGCAGCCATTCCAGGGTCAGCAGCAGGATCACGGAGAAGGCAATCAGTAATGTCGCAGCAGCGGCAATCGTCGGACTGAGGTTTTCGCGAATCCCGCTGAACATCTGCCGGGGCAAGGTCGCCTGCTCGGGACCTGCGAGAAACAGCGTCACCACCACTTCATCAAACGAAGTCGCAAACGCGAACAGCGCCCCGGAAATCACCCCCGGCGCAATCAGCGGCAAGGTCACCCGACGGAACGCCGTCAGCGGTGAAGCACCGAGACTCGCGGCAGCCCGCACCAGGTTGTGGTTAAAGCCCTGCAACGTTGCCGACACCGTGATGATCACAAACGGCACACCCAACACCGCGTGCACCACAATCAACGAGAAGAAGCTGTTGCCCAAGCCCAACGGGGCGAAGAACAGATAACTCGCCACACCGATGATCACCACCGGCACCACCATTGGCGAAATGACCAGTGCCATCACCAGCGCTTTACCGGGAAAGTCACCGCGCGTCAGACCAATCGCCGCCAGCGTACCGAAGACCATCGCCAGCACCGTCGCCGCCGGGGCAACGATGATGCTGTTCTTCAGTGCACGCATCCATTCCGCCGAGGCAAAAAAGTCCTGGTACCAGTGCAGCGAAAAACCTTGTAGCGGGTATACGAGGAAACTGCCCGAGTTGAACGACAGCGGGATAATCACCAGCACCGGCAGAATCAGAAACAGCAGGATCAAGCCGCAGAGGATCCGCAAGCCGTAGAACCACACCCGTTCGATGGGTGACATATAAGGACTCAGCATCTCGAATTCCCCTTAGCTCAGGCGCAGGCGACTGGCGCCGACCAGCCAGCTGTAAATCAGATAAAGCACCACGGTCGCCAGCAGCAACAGCCCGCCCAGTGCGGTGGCCATGCCCCAGTTGATGCTGGTGTTGGTGTAGAAGGCAACGAAGTAGCTGACCATTTGATCGTTCGGGCTGCCGAGCAGTGCCGGGGTGATGTAGTAGCCGATGGCGAGAATGAACACCAACAGGCACCCGGCGCCGACGCCGGCATAGGTCTGCGGGAAGTACACCCGCCAGAAACTGGCGAACGGATGGCAGCCAAGGGAAATTGCCGCGCGCATGTAGGTTGGCGAGATGCCTTTCATCACGCTGTAGATCGGCAGGATCATGAACGGCAGCAGGATGTGCACCATCGAGATGTACACACCGGTGCGGTTGAACACCAGTTCCAGCGGTTTATCGATGATGCCCATGGCCATCAGGCCACTGTTGATCAGACCGCCCGATTGCAGGAGCACGATCCACGCGGCGACGCGCACCAGAATCGAGGTCCAGAACGGCAACAGCACCAGAATCATCAGCAGATTGCTCTGGCGCGAGGGCAGGTTCGCCAGCAGGTACGCCAGTGGATAAGCGAGTAGCAGGCAGATCACGGTGATGATCAGGCCCATCCAGAACGTGCGGGCGAAGATGTCGAGGTAGATCGCCTGATCCGGAGTGGCCGAGGCGACTTCGCCGAGGTCGTCGATACGGTGATCGACCGCTGCCAGCAGGTAATACGGGGTGATGCTGCTGGTGTTGCGTTTGACCGCTTGCCAGTAGGCCGGGTCGCCCCAACGTTCGTCGAGACCTTCCAGGGCTTCTTTATAAGAGGCCGGTTCGCTGGCGAAGGGCAGCGCCCGGGCGGTTTTGGTCAGCAGGCTGCGATAGCCGGCCAACTCCATGTTCAAGCGCTTGGACAGATCGCCCAGCGTCTGGTTTTTACGCGCTTCAGCGAGGTCTTCGCCGGCGGCTTTGTAGACCGGTTCAGCGGGCAGGCCGCGACCGTCCCAACTGGCGATGGCCGCCACGGTGCGCGGCATGCCGCCGACCACTTCGGGGTTGCCGACGCTTTTGTAGAGCAGCGCCACGATCGGCACCAGAAACACCAGCAGCAGAAACAGCACCAACGGCGCGATCAGCGCTTGAGCTTTCCAGCGGTTGACCCGCTCGGCGCGTTTGAGCTTCTGCTTCAAGGTGGGGCTGTTGCCCTCGTTCAGGGGAACGGCGATGGCCATGACGTACTCCGCAAATCTTTGATCGTTACAGAGGTGGCGAATACCACCTCGAACTTTTGCTACTGATCGTTCCCACGCTCTGCGTGGGAATGAATCCAGTGACGCTCTGCGTCACACGGGGACGCGGAGCGTCCCGGGCGGCATTCCCACGCAGAGCGTGGGAATGATCATCCGGAAAGCCGTCGGCCCGTATGCTCGGGTTATTTCGCGGCCCAGGAGTTGAAGCGCTGCTCCAGTTGCTCGCCGTTGTCAGCCCAGAAGCTGACGTCGATCTGCACCTGGTTGGCGATGTTTTCCGGGGTGGTCGGCATGTCTTTCAGGACATCCTTGGCCAGCAGCGGCACAGCCTGGGTATTGGCCGGGCCGTAGGCGATGTTTTCCGAGTAGGTCTTCTGCTGCTGCGGCTGTACCGAGTAGGCGATGAATTTCTTCGCCGCTTCGGCACGCTTGGCGTCGAGACCTTTCGGAATCGCCCAGGCATCGAAGTCGTAGATGCCGCCGTTCCACACCACTTTCAGGTTGGATTCTTTTTGCACGGCAGCGATGCGGCCGTTATAAGCCGAGCTCATCACCACGTCACCGGAAGCGAGGTATTGCGGCGGCTGCGCGCCAGCTTCCCACCACTGGATGCTCGGTTTCAGCTCATCGAGTTTCTTGAACGCGCGATCCTGACCGTCCTTGCCGGCCAGCACTTTGTAGACGTCTTTCGGCGCCACGCCATCCGCCATCAAAGCGAACTCAAGGGTGTACTTGGCGCCTTTGCGCAGGCCACGCTTGCCCGGGAATTTCTTGGTGTCCCAGAAATCAGCCCAACTGGTTGGCGCGGTTTTCAGCTTGTCGGCGTTGTAGGCCAGCACGGTCGACCAAACGAAGAAGCCCACGCCGCACGGCTGAATCGCGCCTTTGACGTAGTCTTCGGATTTGCCGAACAGCGCCGGGTCGAGTTGCTCGAACATGTCTTCGTCGCAACCACGGGACAGCTCTGGCGATTCAACTTCGACCAGATCCCACGACACGCTCTTGGTGTCGACCATGGCTTTGACCTTGGCCATTTCGCCGTTGTATTCGCCGGCGACGATCTTGCCGTTGCCCGCCGCTTCCCACGGTGCATAGAAGGCTTTGACTTGCGCCGCCTTGTTCGCCCCGCCAAACGACACCACGGTCAAATCGGGGCCTGCGGCCATCGCGCTTGCCGCACCCATCAGGCCCAGGGTCAGGGCGGTGAACTTCAGGGATCTCAACATTTATTGTTCTCTCCACGTGCAGGGTTGGTGTTGGTATTGCCGGGGCGATTAATGCGCCTCTAAAAGTGGATCAAGCGCGCGAACGTGCTCGACCTGCCAGCCAAGCGGTACCACGTCACCGACAGCGAGCGCGGGATCGAGCTCGGCAATCGGTTGTTTCACGAAGAAGTCGGTCTTGCCGCAGACTTCCAGGCGCACCCGGACGTGGTCGCCCAGATAGATGAATTCCGCCACCCTCCCTGAGAAGCGGTTAACGCATTGATCGCTGGAACCGTTGAGACTGACGCGCTCCGGACGAATCGACAGGGTCACCGGCTCGCCGGTCTGGCCGACGTTGACCGCCAGTGCCTCGACCTTTTCGCCACGACCCAATTCGACCACGCAACGCTCGCCGGTCTGGCTGAGCAAGCGACCGTTGAGGCGGTTGTTCTCGCCGATGAAGTTGGCGACGAAGGTGTTTTTCGGTTCTTCGTAAAGTGTGCGCGGCGGGGCGATCTGCTGAATTTCGCCTTGATGGAAAACCGCGACGCGGTCGGACATGGTCAGCGCTTCACCTTGGTCGTGTGTCACGTAGACCACGGTCACGCCGAGGCGCTGGTGCAGGTGTTTGATTTCCATCTGCATGTGTTCACGCAGTTGTTTGTCGAGGGCGCCGAGGGGTTCATCCATCAGCACCAGTTGCGGCTCGAACACCAGCGCGCGGGCCAGTGCCACCCGTTGCTGCTGGCCACCGGACAACTGCGCCGGATAGCGCGAGGCGAACGCGTCGAGCTGAACCATGCTGAGGACTTTCTTCACGCGGTCGCTGACGTCGCTTTTGTTCAGACCGCGCACGGTCAGCGGGAAGGCGAGGTTTTCAGCCACGGTCATGTGCGGGAACAGCGCGTAATTCTGGAACACCATGCCGATGTCACGCTTGTGCGGCGGCACGTTGTTGATCGAACGCCCGGCCAGCAGGATTTCACCGGCAGTCGGCGTTTCGAAACCGGCGAGCATCATCAGGCTGGTGGTTTTGCCGGAACCGGACGGCCCGAGCAGGGTGAGAAATTCGCCTTTGCGAATGTCCAGGTTAAGGTCTTTGACGATCAGGTTCTCGCCGTCGTAGCTCTTCTGCACTCCACGAAAGCTGACCAGCACATCACTGGCCCCTGCGTTTGAATCGACCTGGCTCATACCCACACCTTTGTTGTTGATGACTGCTTGTGGATTAAGCCTAGTGGTTGCTGACAGGCACGCAAATCGGGGCGCAGGAGAGAATCGCCTCAGCCGGATGGAAGGTTGGGGGTAGGGATTGCCCTACAAGGATGGCGCGGATTGGCAAGCCAGCGGCAAGTTTCAAGCCGCAAGCCGCAAGCAAGGGCAGAAGCGCTTGTCGCTAACAGATACGCCCACACAACATCGGCCATGAACGCGGACGGACAGACGACTCGTGTCTACTGTAGGAGCTGCCGCAGGCTGCGATCTTTTGACTTTATAAACAGCAGGATCAAAAGATCGCAGCCTGCGGCAGCTCCTACAGGGGAATTGGTTTAGAGGAGTTTGTGTTCCATCGCGTATTTGACGAGTTCAGCGAGGGAGGTGATGTTGAGCTTCTGCATCAGCCGCGCCTTGTGGGTGCTGATGGTTTTGCTGCTCAGCGCCAGTTGCTGGGCGATGTCGTTGACGTTGGCGCCTTGGGCCAGGCGCTCGAACACCGAGAATTCGCGCTCGGAAAGCAGTGAGTGCAATGGCCGAGCATCGGTCAGGCCGACTTCAAAAACCATACGATCCGCCAGATCCGGGTCGATATAACGCCCACCCGCCGCGACCTTGCGGATCGCCGTGAGCAACAGCGCCGGATCGCTGTCCTTGGTCGCATACCCGGCCGCACCGACCTTCAGCGCGCGGGCGGCCATCTGCGCTTCATCGTGCATCGACAGCACCAGAATCGCCGGCGGATTGTTCAGTGCGCGAATACGCGGGATCGCTTCGAGGCCGTTGACGCCGGGCATGGAGATATCGAGCAGCACCACTTCGCACGGAACATGGCGAAGCGTCTCCAGCAGTTGCTCGCCGTTGCTCGCCTCGCCCACCACCTGCAGATCCTTGGCCAGACCGATCAATTGCTTGATGCCCTCACGGACGATGGTGTGGTCTTCGGCTACCAGTACACGGATCAAATTTTTTCTCCAGACTTCAAGCAAACACTAATCCCTGTAGGAGTGAGCCTGCTCGCGATAGCGTCAGCTCAAACACCACAGACTTTCAGGCCTCACTCACCGGCACGCGCACCACCAGACTAGTGCCCTCCCCCGGCTCACTCTCCAGCACCAACCGCCCGCCCATGATCAACACCCGCTCACGCATGCCGACCAGCCCGAACGAAGTCGGCCGCCCCGTCGCGGCGACAAATCCTACGCCATCATCGGCAACCGTCAGGCACAATTCGTCGCCCGCAAGCTCCAGTGTCAGCTCAACAGTATGCGCCTGAGCATGACGCATCACGTTGGTCAGCGCTTCCTGCAATATCCGGAACAGCCCGATCGCCTTGGCATCGCTGAGCGGCGGCAGGTTGTCCGGCACCTGCACCAGACACGGAATCTGCGTACGCGACTCGAACCGTCGCGCCTGCCACTCGATCGCCGAAGCAATCCCGGCATCGAGAATCGGCGGACGCAACGCCGTCGCCACATCCCGCACCAACTGAAACAACTGGGCGATCAGGCGCTTCATGCTGTTCAGCCGCTCATTCAGGCCTGGGTCGAGTTGCGCATAGGCCAATTCGCACATCGACGTCTCCAGTTTCAGCACGGTGAGCATCTGCCCCAGTTCATCGTGCACTTCGCGGGCGATCCGCGCCTTTTCCTCTTCGCGCACGCTCTCAAGGTGCGCCGACAGTTCGCGCAGTTGTTCGCGAGAATCGGCCAGTTCCAGCTCGATGCGCTTGCTCTCGGTGATGTCCCAGACGATGCCGTCCCACACGTAAGCGCCATCCTCCAGCTGGCGGGTGATCGCCTTGATCTCGGCCCAGCGTTGTTCACCCTGACGCGTGACGATCCGGCCCTGCCACGACCAGTCGCTGTCGGTGTCCAGCGCCTGATCCTGGGTGCGGTGATAACTGGCCTTGTCGTCCGGGTGCACCAGACTGCGCAGGCCCATGTCACGGTGGGCAATCACGGCCGGCGCGTAGCCGACCAGGCTTTCACTGCCCTCGCTGATATAGGCAAAGTCGATCTGCCCGGTCACCGGCGCCCGCTCCAGACGAAACACCAGCCCCGGCACGTTGGCGGCGATGCCTTGCAGGCGCGCCTCACTTTCCTGCAACGCGGCCAATGCACGGCGACGCTCAGTGACGTCGTTGAGATAAACCACCAGATACTCGCTGTCGCGAAAGCGCAGAAAACTCAGCGACACATCCGCCGGCAAGACACTGCCATCGGCGCGCACGCAATTGGTTTCGAAACTCAGCGGCCCTTCTTCGCTGGCCCGCGCGCGCTTCCACAGATTGAGCCAGCGATCCATGTGCAGGCCCGGCTCGAAGTCGATCAAAGGTCGCTCGATCAGCCCGCCCGAGGGATAACCGAGCATGATTTCTGCCGCGCGATTGGCGTAACGCACGTGGCTGTCCCAATTGACCCAGAGAATGCCGACGGTACTTTGATCGATGGAAAACTGCGTCAGCCGCAGGGCTTCCTCACTTGCCGCGCGCAGGGCGATGTCTTCGCGGGCGGCGAGCAGACGCTGTTCGAGACTGTGCTGCTGACGCCGCTGCCAGAACACGATCGCCACGCAACTGAGCAGCATCACCGCGAACAACAGACTGAGGTTCTGCCAAAACCCCGGCGACTCGGACAGTCGCGGATATTTCGGTTGCAGCCATTGATTGTGCAGGCGCTCCAGGTCTTTCCCCGGAATCGCGCGCAAGGCGCTCTGCACGATGCCGGCAAGCTCGGGCCAGTCGCGGCGCGTTGCGATGCGCAGCAATTGCGGCAAACCGATATCGCCGACCACCAGCAATTCGGCGAACTCGGGCTCTACCGATAAACGCCCGAGCTGCGCTTCATCGATCACCGCATAAGACGCCTGCTGACTCAACAGCAACTGCAACGCCTGACGGTCCAGCGGCACGCCTTGCAAGTTCAGATGTGGATAGTTGCCGCGCAGATAGTCTGCCGTCGTACTCGGCATGCGCACGGCAACACGGGTCTGGCTGTCGAGCTTTTCCAGATCGATGGCGCCGCTGGCCTTTTGATCGCTGACGATCAACTGCGGCACGCGCATGTACGGATCGGAAAACTGCCACAGGCGCAACGCGCTCGGTGTCTGTGTCAGGCCGGGGGCGATATCGATTTCACCCGCGCTCAGGGCCGCTTCCAGTTGCGCGAGGTCTTGAAAATTGCGCCAGCTCAGTTCGACATTGAGCGCTTTGGCCAATAACTTCATCACCTCAACGTTGGCCCCGGACAGGCGTTGCGAGCGTCGGTCATATTGCGCATAGGGCGCTTGCAGCACCAGGCCGACGCGCAATTCAGCATGCTGCGCCAGCCATTGCTGCTGACCCGATGACAATTGCGCGAGGTGTGCCGGTGGCGCAGGCGCCGCCCAGCCCATCAAGGGAAACCACAAACAGCCGATAACCCACAGGCAGCAAAATCGCTTCATTGAAGTCTCATACACTGACAAATTCTGACCAACCCATTAGGCTGCCGGGATACTTTCTGGCCTGGAATAACCGATGCCCTCTGTTTATCGCCTGGCAATGCCAGCATTGTGCCTGTCGCTGATCCTGCCTTGTGCGTTTTCCGTTGAAGCCGCCGACCCGGCGCCCGCCGCCACGGCAGAAAAACCTGCCGAAGAAAAACCGGCCGAACGCCAGCCACTGCTTGAGCGTAGTCAGGAAGAGGCCGCCGCACTTGAACGTAAGGTGCCGGCGCAGGAACAACAGCAATTGCAGGCTGGCAGCGACACCTTTCTGGCCCTGTGGAAACCGGCCAACACCGCCGAACCCAAAGGAGCGGTGATTATCATCCCCGGCGCCGGCGAGACGGCTGACTGGCCGCAGGCAATCGGTCCGTTGCGGCGCAAACTGCCGGATGTCGAGTGGAGCAGCCTGAGTATCACCCTGCCCGATCTGCAAAGCGATGCCATCGCACCGCGTGTAATCGAGCCCGCCGCCGCACCGAAAGCAGCAGAAACCGGCAGCAAGGATTCGACCACCGCACAACCGATCGAACAGGCAGCGGGTGGGGAAGCGGAAGTCGCCGATCAGGTCGTTGCCGAAACCACCGAAGAACAAGCCAAGGCCGACGCCGAACGCATCTTCGCACGCATCGATGCCGCGATTGGCTATGCCGAACAGCAGAGTGCGCGACGCATTGTCGTGCTCGGCCATGGCACGGGCGCCTATTGGGCGGCGCGTTATCTGAGCGAGAAGCAAACCGCGCAGGTGGAGAAGTTCGTCATGGTCGACGCGCAGATGCCGGCCAAGGCCAAGCCGCAACTGGCGGAGCTGACACCGACACTGAAGTTGCCGACCGCAGACATTTTCTACATGGACAAAACGCTGGATCGCAACGCGGCGCTGGAACGTATGCAGGCGAGCAAACGCTTGAAGACGTCAGCGTTCAGCCAGGTGGCGTTGAAGGCGTTGCCGGATAACAAGGCCGAACAGGAACAGTTGTTCCGCCGGGTGCGCGGCTGGCTGAGTCCGCAGAACACCGATTGATAAAAGCAAAAAGATCGCAGCCTTCGGCAGCTCCTACAGGAAACCAATGTAGGAGCTGCCGCAGGCCGCGATCTTTTGATCTTCCAACAACTAACGAAAATCCCGCCGTTCACGAATCAACGTGTAGGCGTTGTGCAGCTCCCGAGTACGTTCGGTCGCGTCACGCACCTGCGCCGGCGTCGCCCCGCTGCCGGCAATCTTGTCCGGATGATGACGACTGAGCAAACGCCGATAAGCGCGTTTGATCTGCGCCGGCTCACTGGTCGCTGACACGCCAAGCAGTTTCATCGCCTCCTGATAACTCACCGCCGCACTGACGATCGGCCGTTTGCCGGGTTCGTAATCACTGGCCAGCGCCTGCACCTGATGCGTCGTCCAGCCCAGCCATTTGCCCCACTGCGCGAGTAATTCCCGCTCACTCACGCCTGCGCGACCGTCAGCCCAGACCATTCGCCAACACGCACGCAACACTCCCTCGGCGGCATGCGGCTGCGTACTCAGACGGCGCAGGTAACCGCGCAGACTATCGCTGCCGGACTTGCCGCGATTGAACGCGGCGATGGCCCGCCGCTGCGCAGGCTCTCCCATCTCCAGCGCGCGCATCTCGTTGCGCGCCTGATGGATATGGCCGTCAGTAACCCGCCCGTCACTCTTGGCCAGCCGCCCGAGCAACACAAAAAGCAATTCGTCGTTGCGCAGCATTGGTCGACCGCCAAGCTTTTCACGCAAATGCCCCCAGCTCTGCAGGTGCAGGCGCCGATCCAGCGCCTGCCCCAGCAATGCACCAAGCATGGCCCCCGGAATGCTCGCGATAGCAAAACCTGCTCCGGCTCCAATCAGAGTCCCTGGCCACAACATATCAGCGACTCGCTTCTATCAGGTGTTCAGCTTCCGCCAGACGCTCATGCGTACCGACATCCACCCAATGACCTTTCAGACGCTCGCCAGTGATCTGTCCGGCGGCCATGGCTGTGCGCAACAGCGGCGCCAGTTTGAAGGCGCCGTCCGCGCAGCCGTCGAACAATTGCGGATGCAGCACGGCGATGCCGCTGTAGGTCAGGGTCGGCAGATCCGCCTGGCCATCGCGCACTTTGCCGTCGACGAGCACGAAATCGCCCGCCGGGTGATGCGGCGGATTGTCGGCCAGGACCAGATGCGCCAGCCCGTTGATCGGCTGATGCAGCACGCTGAAGTCGTAATCGGTCCAGATATCGCCATTGACCACCAGGAACGCGTCGTCGCCGAGCAATGGCAGCGCGCGGAAGATCCCGCCGCCGGTTTCCAGCGGCTCGCCTTCCGGCGAGTACTCGATGCTCACGCCAAACTGCGCACCGTCACCGAGGTAATCCTCGATCTGCTGACCGAGCCAGGCATGGTTGATGACGATGTCGCTGAAACCTGCCGCTGCCAGCGCGCGCAGGTGATATTCGATCAGGGGAACACCGCCGGCACGCACCAGCGGTTTCGGTGTGGTCAGGGTCAGCGGGCGCATGCGCTCGCCTTTGCCTGCCGCCAGAATCATTGCCTTCATGCCGTCGCTCCGCCTCGCAGGCTGGTGAACAGCGCTTGCAGCTCCGCCAGTTCCGGGCGACGGGCGATCACTGCTTCTATATAAGAGAAGAAGCGCGGCACGTCGGCCAGATAACGCGGCTTGCCGTCGCGATGGCAGATGCGGGCGAAGATGCCGATGACTTTCAGATGGCGCTGGACGCCCATCAGGTCGCTGGCGCGCAGGAAATCTTCGAAGTCCGGCTGGACTGGAATATTCAGCGCCGAAGCCTGTTGCCAGTAGCTTTCCAGCCAGCCGCGCACGCGCTCTTCAGGCCAGCTCAGGAAAGCGTCCTTGAACAGGCAGGTCACGTCGTACGTCACCGGGCCATAGACCGCGTCCTGAAAATCCAGCACGCCAGGGTT
Source organism: Pseudomonas sp. NPDC089741 (assembly GCF_044748825.1). Taxonomy (NCBI): domain Bacteria; kingdom Pseudomonadati; phylum Pseudomonadota; class Gammaproteobacteria; order Pseudomonadales; family Pseudomonadaceae; genus Pseudomonas; species Pseudomonas sp. NPDC089741. The sequence continues at coordinate 34,512 of NZ_JBIVGT010000038.1, forward strand.
CGGTTCGCTGATCATCAGGTTGCGCGGCATGTAGTCGCGGTGAACCAGCACTTTGGGCTGCGCCAGGGCGCTGTCGATCAAAAGATCGCTGATGCGCTGCCATTGTTGCTGCTGGGTCGCATCGAACTCGATACCGAGTTCACGCTTCACGTACCACTCCGGGAACAGTTCCAGCTCACGGCGCAGCAACGCCACGTCGTAACTCGGCAACGGTGCAACCATCGGCAACTGCTGAAAAGCCAGCAGCGCTTGCAGGGCATCGCTGAACAATTTCTCGGCGTTTTCGCCATCGATCACGTCGAGATAGGTCTTGTTGCCCAGGTCATTGAGCAAAAGAAATCCACGATCGAGGTCTTCGGCATAAATTTTCGGCACGTTTATTCCGGATTTCGCCAGCAAAAAAGCGATATCCACGAACGGTTTGCAGTTTTCCTGCGGTGGCGGCGCGTCCATCACGACGAAGCTGCGACCGGCACCTTCCCAGCGGAAGTAACGGCGGAAACTCGCGTCGCTACTGGCCGCAGTCAACGTGGCCGGGGGCACGGCGCCCCAACCCTGATCTGTAAAAAGGATTGCCAACTGCTCATCGAGCCAAACTTTCAGGTGTTGCAAGCGTACATCTTGATCAGGCATTGCAAGGGTCTCCGACGGCGCTAGCCGTCAAGCGGGTCATGCTTTATTATCCAGCATCTTTTTCAGACCATCGAGAGGCGTGCGGCCCACACCGCGGGCAGATGGCACGCAGGAAGCCCGGACTAATAAGATGGCATTGAAATCCCCCGCGTTTCGTAAAAAATTTCCGTTGTTGGTAACCGGCAGTCTGCTGGCTATGCAACCTCTGGCCAGTCAATTCGTTGTCGCCGCCGAGCAGTATGACTGCTCCGTCTCGGCTTCGGGTGGTTGGGCCTGTGCGCCCAAATCAACCGCTGCAGCTTTGCCGCCACGTCCAGTGCATGACGGCAGTGCCGTCAGTGCCACCGGCGAAGCGGCGAGCGAGAACGGTTCGGTTGCCGACACAGGCCCTAAAACGGCACTGGTCACCGAAGCCAAGGGCCGTGGCCTGAAATCCCGTAGCGAAGACTTCAGTCACCTCGACTGGGTTCCGCGCGAGAAACTCACCGCCGCCCAACTGGCCGAGACCGGTCCTTATTGCTCGGGTGCCTACATCGAGCCGACTCGTCCTGGCATGAATGACAAGACGAACAAAAGCGACGCTCCGACCTTTATCGGCGCAAAAGCCTCGCGCTATAACACCGATGATCAAGTCGGTACGCTGGCCGGTGATGTTGTCTTGCGTCAGGGCAGCATGCAGGTCGAGTCCGACGAGGCGAGCCTGTACCAGGCCGAGAGCCGCGCCGAACTCAATGGCGACGTGCGCATCCGTGACAACGGCGCGCTGATCGTCGGCGACCACGCCGATGTGCAGCTCGACACCGGTGAAGCCAAGGTCGACAACGCCGAATACGTGATGCACAAATCGCGCATCCGCGGTAATGCGCTGTACGCCAAGCGTGCCGAAAACGCGATCATCCGCTTGAAGGACGGCACGTACACCACGTGCGAACCGAACAGCAACGCGTGGCAGCTCAAGGGCAACAACATCACCTTGAACCCGGCGACCGGTTTCGGTACCGCGACCAACGTGACGCTGCGCGTCAAAGACATCCCGATCCTGTACACGCCGTACATCTACTTCCCGATCGACGACCGTCGCCAGTCGGGCTTCCTGCCGCCGACCATCGGTACCGGCAGCGATACCGGCTTCATGCTGGTGACTCCGTACTACTTCAACCTGGCGCCGAACTACGATGCCACGTTGTACCCGCGTTACATGAGCAAGCGCGGCATGTTGGTGGAAGGCGAGTTCCGTTACCTGACCAAGTCCACCGAAGGTCAGTTCGGCGCGGCGTATCTGAACGACGAAGATACCGATCGCAGCAAGCAGACCGACTACGAAAAGAATCGCTACATGTACAACTGGCAGCACAAGGGCGGTCTCGACTCCCGCGTGCTCACCCAGGTTGACTACACCAAGATCAGCGATCCGTACTACTTCCAGGATCTGCAAACCGATCAGATCGGTGTGAAGAACGCCGACTACGTGAACCAGCAGGGTTCGGTCACCTATCGCGGCGACAGCTACACCGCCCGTCTGAACGCTCAGGCGTATCAGTTGGCCACCGTATCGAACATCACGCCGTATGACCGCCTGCCGCAGATCACCTTCACTGGTCAGCTGCCGTATCATCCGGAAGGTCTGAATTTCGATTACGAGACCGAACTGGTCCGCTTTGACCGCGACCTGGAAAACGGCAACTTCACTAACGAAGACGGCACTGTCGAGCCGCGCCTCGACAACAACGTTACCGGGTTGGCACGCGCCAACGGCGATCGTCTGAACCTGAAGCCGGGCGTCAGCCTGCCGATGAACTGGACTTATGGCTTCCTCAAGCCATCGCTCAAGTACCAGTACACGCAGTACCAGCTTGATCTGGACGGCACCGGCAAGTCGCAGATTGCGGCAATGCCTGCCGAACAACAGAAACTCTACGGCCGGTTCGACAGCAACCAGAACCGTGGCGTACCGATTGCCAGTATCGACAGCGGCCTGTACTTCGACCGCAACACCTCGTTCTTTGGCAAGAACTACCGTCAAACCCTGGAACCGCGCCTGTTCTACCTCTATGTACCCGAGGTTGATCAAGAAGACATTCCAGTATTCGACACCAGCGAATACACCTTCAACTACGCCTCGCTGTTCCGCGACAACCGCTTCTCCGGCTCCGACCGTGTCGGTGACGAGAACAAACTGTCGCTGGGCGTAACCAGCCGCTGGATCGAAGACGACGGTTTCGAACGTCAACGCATCAGCGTCGGCCAGGCGTTGTACTTCAAGGATCGTGAAGTACAGCTGCCGGGTATCGATGCGAAAACCCGCGACGATGCTCAGGCCAATGTCTCGCCTTACGCACTGGAATACGAATATCGCTGGAACCGCGATTGGCGGACCACGGCCGACTACAACTGGGATCCGGACAGCCGCAGCCCACGTTCCGGCAGCGCGATGTTCCACTACCAGCCGGAAGACAACCCGAACAAGGTGGTCAACCTCGGCTATCGCTATCGCAACGACCAGGTTCGTTATGACCAGAACACCGGTAAATGGTCGGTGGGTGGTGGTGACTACGGCACTCCGGGGCAACCTGGCTACGTGAAGGACTACTACAAGATCCAGCAGCATGATTTCTCGGTCATCTGGCCGATCGTTCCGCAGTGGAGCGCGATCAGCCGCTGGCAGTACGACTACAACCGCAACCGTACGCTGGAAGCCTTCGGTGGTTTCGAATATGACAACTGCTGCTGGAAACTGCGCCTGATCAACCGTTACTGGGTCAGCTATGACGAATTCAGTCAGAACGCCCCGGAAAACGAAAAAGGCGACCACGGCGTCTTCCTCCAAATTGTTCTGAAGGGACTCGGCGGCCTCACCGGCGCCAAGGTAGAGAGCTTCCTCGACAAAGGCATCCAAGGTTATCGTCAACGTGAAGACCAAGCTTTCTGATTGTCTGCGCCCGCTGATGCTGGGCGCGTTGTTCCTGGGTACGGCGGCCAACGCCGCCGTACAGTCCATCGATAAAGTGGTAGCGATCGTCGACAACGACGTGGTCATGCAGAGCCAACTGGACCAGCGTGTTCACGAAGTTCAACAGACCATCGCCAAGCGTGGGGGTGGCTCGCCACCTCCAGGCGTACTGGATCAGCAGGTGCTTGAGCGCCTGATCGTCGAAAACCTGCAATTGCAGATCGGCGAACGCTCCGGCATCCGCATCACCGATGAAGAACTGAACCAGGCTGTCGGTACGATTGCCCAGCGCAACAACATGACCGTGGATCAATTCCGCGCGGCCCTGGCTCACGATGGTCTGTCTTATGACGACGCTCGTGACCAGATCAAGCGTGAAATGGTCATCAGCCGTGTTCGTCAGCGTCGTGTGGCAGAGCGCATTCAGGTGTCCGAGCAGGAAGTGAAAAACTTCCTCGCTTCCGACCTGGGAAAGATGCAACTGTCCGAAGAACTGCACCTGGCCAACATCCTGATCCCGACACCGGAAAGCGCCAACTCTGAAGCCATTCAGAGCGCTGCCCGTCAGGCCATGGACGTTTACCAGCAACTCAAGCAAGGCGCTGACTTCGGTCAACTGGCCGTTGCCAAATCCGGTAGCGACAACGCTTTGGAAGGCGGCGACATGGGCTGGCGTAAAGCCGCGCAACTGCCACCGCCGTTCGACCGCGAGCTGAGCAGCATGGCTGTCGGCGACATCACGCAGCCTGCACGCACTCCGGGTGGTTTCATCATCCTGAAGCTGCTGGCCAAGCGTGGCGGCGAAGCGCAGATGCGCGACGAAGTGCATGTGCGCCACATTCTGGTCAAGCCAAGCCCGATCCGCGACGAAGCCAAGACCAAGGCGCTGGTTCAGTCGTTGTATGACCGCATCCTGGCAGGTGAAGATTTCGCCGAACTGGCGAAGAGCTACTCCGAAGACCCGGGTTCGGCCCTCAACGGCGGCGATCTGAACTGGATCGATCCGAACGCACTGGTACCGGAATTCCGCGAAGTGATGGCCAAGACTCCACAAGGTCAGCTGTCCAAGCCATTCCAGACCCAATACGGCTGGCACGTTCTGGAAGTCCTTGGCCGTCGTGCCACCGACAGCACCGAACAGGCCCGCGAGCAGCAAGCCATGACCGTACTGCGTAACCGCAAATACGACGAAGAGCTGCAAACCTGGCTGCGTCAGATCCGTGACGAAGCGTACGTAGAGATCAAACTCCCTGGTGCAGACCAGGCAGCGCAGTGAAACCCAAGCGTTTCGCGCTGACACCCGGCGAACCAGCCGGCATCGGTCCCGACCTGTGCCTGCTGCTCGCCTCGCAAGCCCAGCCACATCCCCTGATTGCCATCACCAGCCGCGACCTGCTCAATGAGCGGGCCGCGCAGCTGGGGCTGGTCGTCAACTTGCTGGATGTCGGCCCGAATCACTGGCCGGACGCCCCGGCGCCCGCCAATAGCCTGTATGTCTGGGATACACCGCTCAGCGCACCCGTGGTCGCCGGGCAACTGGACAAGGCTAACGCTGCTTTCGTCCTTGAAACCCTGACCCGTGCCGGCAACGGCTGCCTCAACGGCGACTTCGCCGGGATGATCACTGCGCCGGTGCACAAAGGCGTGATCAACGAGTCGGGCATCGCATTCTCCGGACACACTGAATTTCTCGCAGACCTGACCCATACCGCCCAGGTCGTGATGATGCTGGCGACACGCGGCTTGCGTGTGGCACTCGTCACCACTCACCTGCCCCTGCGCGAGATCGCCGATGCGATCACGCCGCAGCGACTGGAGCGGGTCACGCGGATCCTGCACAGCGACCTGCAAAACAAATTCGGCATCGCCCGGCCACGCATTCTGGTTTGCGGACTCAACCCGCACGCCGGTGAAGGCGGCCACCTGGGCCATGAAGAAATCGACATCATCGAACCCACATTAGAGCGCCTGCGCGGCGAGGGCATGGACCTTCGTGGCCCGCTGCCTGCCGACACTCTGTTTACCCCCAAATATCTGGAGCACTGCGACGCAGTGCTGGCGATGTACCACGACCAGGGTTTGCCTGTGCTCAAGTACAAAGGCTTCGGCGCTGCCGTCAACGTGACACTGGGCCTGCCGATCATCCGCACCTCGGTCGACCACGGCACCGCCCTGGATCTGGCCGGCAGCGGCAAGATCGACACCGGCAGCCTGCAAGTCGCCCTGGAAACCGCCTACCAGATGGCCGAGACCCGTTTATGACCGAGCTATATCAACACAAGGCGCGCAAACGCTTTGGCCAGAACTTCCTGCACGATGCTGGCGTCATCGACCGCATCCTGCGCTCCATCCATGCCAAAGCCGAAGACCGCCTGCTGGAAATCGGCCCGGGCCAGGGCGCGCTGACCGCCGGCCTGTTGTCCTCGGGCGCGCAACTCGATGTGGTGGAACTGGACAAGGATCTGATCCCGATCCTCAACCAGCAGTTTGCCGGCAAGAGCAATTTCAACCTGCACCAGGGCGACGCGCTGAAGTTTGACTTCAACTCGCTCAATGCCGCGCCGAACAGCCTGCGAGTGGTCGGTAACCTGCCGTACAACATCTCGACGCCGCTGATTTTTCACCTGTTGAATAACGCCGGCATCATTCGCGACATGCATTTCATGTTGCAGAAGGAAGTGGTCGAGCGTCTGGCCGCAGGCCCTGGCGGCGGTGACTGGGGTCGCCTGTCGATCATGGTTCAATACCACTGCCGCGTAGAGCACCTGTTCAACGTCGGTCCGGGCGCGTTCAACCCGCCGCCGAAAGTCGACTCGGCCATCGTCCGCCTGGTGCCGCACGCAGTGCTGCCGCACCCGGCCAAGGATCACAAGCTGCTGGAGCGCGTCGTCCGCGAAGCCTTCAACCAGCGCCGCAAGACCCTGCGCAACACGCTCAAGCAATTGCTCAGCAATGCCGAGATCGAAGCCGCCGGTGTCGATGGCAGCCTGCGTCCAGAGCAACTGGACCTGGCCGCGTTCGTACGCCTGGCCGACCAGCTCGCCATACAAGTCCCGGCCTCCCCCGCCGCCGACTGACAAGCGATGAACGCTATCGGGCAGGACGCCACTCTGGTTTACTGCCCGATACTTGCCTAGACTGATTCCCCATCAGCTACGCCCCGCGTTCCGCTTCGTTTAAGGCCTTTTGCATGTCCGATTCCCGTTACCAGGTCGATGTCAGTGTCGTTACCCGCTATCTGGCAGACCAATCGCAACCCGAGCACGACCGCTTCGCCTTCGCCTACACCATCACCGTGCAGAACAATGGCGAGCAGCCTGCGCGCCTGATGTCGCGACATTGGGTGATCACCGATGGCGACGGGCATGTCGAAGAAGTGCGCGGCGCCGGTGTCGTCGGCCAGCAACCGCTGATCGACGCAGGCCAGAGCCATACCTACAGCAGCGGCACGGTGATGACCACCAAGGTCGGCACCATGCAGGGCTCTTACGAAATGGTCGCCACCGACGGCAAACATTTCGACGCCATCATCAAGCCGTTCCGTCTCGCCGTACCCGGAGCTCTGCACTGATGGCAACGTATGCCGTCGGCGACCTGCAAGGCTGCCTCGAACCGCTCAAATGCCTGCTCAAGCAAGTGGCGTTTGACGCCAAGCTCGATCGCCTGTGGCTGGTCGGCGATCTGGTCAACCGTGGCCCGCAATCGCTGGAAACCCTGCGTTTTCTGTACCGCATGCGCGAATCGCTGGTCTGCGTACTGGGTAATCACGATCTGCATTTGCTGGCAGCGGCGAAAAACATCGAGCGCCTGAAGAAGTCCGACACCCTGCGCGAGATTCTCGAGGCGCCGGACAGCGCCGAATTGCTGGAATGGGTACGCCAGCAAAAGCTGATGCATTACGACGAAACACGCGATGTCGCCATGGTGCATGCCGGCATTCCACCGCAATGGTCGCTGAGCCGCGCGCTGAAGTGCGCCGCCGAAGTCGAAGCCGCCCTGCGTGACGACAATCTGTTCCCTGCCTACCTCGACGGCATGTACGGCAACGATCCGGCGAAATGGGACAACGATCTCAAAGGCGTGACCCGTTTGCGCGTCATCACCAACTATTTCACGCGCATGCGCTTTTGCACCGCCGAAGGCAAACTCGACCTCAAGAGCAAAGAAGGCCTCGACACCGCCCCTCCCGGATTCAAACCTTGGTTCCAGCACAAGGAGCGCAAAACCCGCGGCTTGCGGATTATCTTCGGTCACTGGGCAGCACTCGAAGGCAACATCCATGAGCCGGGTATCTCGGCGCTGGACACCGGTTGCGTCTGGGGCGGCAGCCTGACCCTGATGAACGTCGACAGCGGCGAACGCCTGTCATGCAAATGCGACGAACACGGCGGCCTCGCCCAGACTGTCGCACCACTTATCCCCGAAACTTCGCCAGTCAGCGCACCGCGTTAGACTGCGCTTTCAGCCGAGCAACAGGAACCCGCCATGAGCGAATTCAAACGAATCCCCCCGGAACAGGCCCAGACCCTGCGTGAACAAGGTGCTGTCGTCGTCGACGTACGCGACCCGGCAACTTTTGCCGCCCTGCACATCAGCGGCTCGAAGCATCTGGACAATCATTCCCTGCATGCTTTCATCCAAGACGCCGACCTTGATGCACCGACCGTGGTTGTCTGCTACCACGGCAATTCCAGTCAGGGTGCTGCGGCTTACCTGATCAGCCAAGGCTTCTCCGACGTCTACAGCATGGACGGCGGCTTTGAGCTGTGGCGTACGACTTATCCTGCGGAAACCGCCCAAGGCACCGCCGAATAATTTTTTTGCAACGCGCAGGCCCCGGCTCCCGTGGGCCTGCGCGGGCAGACGAACGGTCTTGCCACACATAATTACGTATCTCGCCTTTACCTCCCGAATTCCCAACTATCCTTAAGCCCAGGCCATCCAAAACAGGGGAGAGCCGGTACACCGGCGCACGGGTCATCGGGAGTGACTTTCGCGATTGTCGATCGTGAAAGTGTTCTGGGGGGTAAACAAACAGCTGCCGTAGCGGTTGTTTGCCAGCATCGACTGAGTGATCCGGCGTCGGCTCCACGTATCGAGCGAGGTGACGTCATGAGTATCTTTAGCCACTTCCAACAACGCTTCGAGTCCACACGCCAGGAAGAACTCTCGCTGCAAGAGTACCTGGAGCTGTGCAAGAAAGACCGTAGCGCCTACGTTTCCGCCGCCGAGCGTCTATTGCTGGCCATCGGCGAACCGGAACTGCTCGACACCTCGACCAACTCGAGGCTGTCACGCATCTTCTCCAACAAGGTGATCCGTCGCTATCCGGCCTTCGAAGACTTCCACGGGATGGAAGAATGCATCGACCAGATCGTCTCGTATTTCCGCCACGCCGCCCAAGGCCTGGAAGAGAAGAAACAGATCCTCTATCTGCTCGGCCCCGTCGGCGGCGGTAAATCGTCGCTGGCCGAGAAGCTGAAACAGCTGATCGAAAAAGTGCCCTTCTACGCGATCAAGGGTTCGCCGGTATTCGAATCGCCTTTGGGCCTGTTCAACGCCACCGAAGATGGCGCGATCCTCGAAGAAGACTTTGGCATCCCGCGGCGCTACCTGAACACCATCATGTCGCCTTGGGCGACCAAGCGCCTGGCCGAATTCGGCGGCGACATCAGCCAGTTCCGCGTGGTCAAACTGTACCCTTCGATCCTCAATCAGATCGCCGTGGCCAAGACCGAACCGGGCGACGAGAACAACCAGGACATCTCGGCGCTCGTCGGTAAGGTCGACATCCGTAAACTCGAGGAATACCCACAGAACGACGCCGACGCCTACAGCTATTCCGGCGCGCTGTGCCGGGCCAACCAGGGCCTGATGGAGTTCGTCGAAATGTTCAAGGCACCGATCAAGGTGCTGCACCCGTTGCTGACCGCGACCCAGGAAGGCAACTACAACAGTACCGAAGGGCTTGGCGCGATTCCGTTCACCGGGATCCTGCTTGCCCACTCCAACGAATCGGAGTGGCACACCTTCCGTAACAACAAGAACAACGAAGCGTTCATCGACCGAATCTACATCGTCAAAGTGCCGTATTGCCTACGCGTCAGCGACGAAGTGAAGATCTACGACAAGCTGCTGTTCAACAGTTCGCTGGCCAAGGCGCATTGCGCACCAGATACCTTGAAGATGCTTGCGCAGTTCACCGTGCTTTCGCGCCTCAAGGAGCCGGAAAACTCCAACATCTATTCGAAGATGCGCGTCTACGACGGTGAAAACCTCAAGGACACCGATCCGAAAGCCAAGTCGATTCAGGAATACCGCGATTCGGCGGGTGTCGACGAGGGCATGAACGGTCTGTCGACGCGCTTCGCGTTCAAGATCCTGTCCAAGGTCTTCAACTTCGATCCGCATGAAATCGCCGCCAACCCGGTGCACCTGCTCTATGTGCTGGAACAGCAGATCGAACAGGAACAGTTCCAGGCCGAGACCCGCGAGCGTTATCTGCGCTACCTGAAGGAATACCTGGCGCCGCGTTATATCGAATTCATCGGCAAAGAGATCCAGACCGCTTATCTCGAGTCTTACAGCGAGTACGGCCAGAACATCTTCGACCGTTACGTGCTGTACGCAGACTTCTGGATCCAGGATCAGGAATACCGCGATCCGGAAACCGGCGAGATCCTCAATCGCGTCGCCCTGAACGAAGAACTGGAGAAAATCGAAAAACCGGCCGGCATCAGCAATCCGAAGGATTTCCGCAACGAAATCGTCAACTTCGTACTGCGCGCACGGGCCAACAACAACGGCAAGAACCCGACCTGGCTCAGCTACGAAAAACTGCGGGTGGTCATCGAGAAGAAAATGTTCTCGAACACCGAGGATCTGCTGCCAGTCATCAGCTTCAACGCCAAGGCCAGCAAAGAGGATCAGCAAAAGCACAACGACTTCGTCACTCGAATGGTCGAACGCGGCTACACCGACAAACAGGTACGGCTTCTTTCCGAATGGTACCTACGGGTACGGAAGTCGCAGTGAAGCAGCTGCAAGCTTCTAGCTACGAGCTGCAAGAACAAAGCGCGTAACCCACGGATGCCCGGGAACCTGCTTTTACTTGCAGCTTGAAGCTCACAACTTGAAGCTGCCCGGAGGGCTTCCTATGAGTTATGTGATCGACCGACGTCTCAATGGCAAGAACAAGAGCACGGTGAACCGCCAGCGTTTCCTGCGGCGTTACCGTGACCACATCAAGAAGGCTGTCGAAGAGGCGGTCAGCCGCCGTTCCATTACCGATATGGAGCACGGCGAACAGATCAGCATCCCCGGTCGCGACATCGACGAGCCGGTGCTTCACCACGGCCGCGGCGGCAAGCAGACCGTGGTTCATCCCGGCAACAAGGAGTTCACTGCCGGCGAGCACATCGCCCGACCACCGGGCGGTGGCGGCGGACGCGGCCCGGGCAAGGCCGGTAATTCCGGCGAAGGCATGGACGAGTTCGTCTTCCAGATCACCCAGGAAGAATTCCTCGAATTCATGTTCGAAGACCTCGAACTGCCCAACCTGGTCAAACGCAACCTGAGCGGCACCGACACCTTTAAAACCGTGCGTGCGGGGATCAGCAACGAAGGCAATCCTTCGCGCATCAACATCATCCGCACTCTGCGTTCGGCCCATGCACGACGCATCGCCCTGTCCGGCAGCAGCCGGGCAAAACTGCGCGAGGCTAAAGAAGAACTTGAACGGCTGAAACGCGAAGAGCCGGACAACTTCGGCGATATTCAGGAACTCGAGGCAGAAATCGAGAAACTCAGCGCGCGTATTCATCGTGTACCGTTCCTCGACACCTTCGACCTGAAATACAACCTGCTGATCAAGCAACCGAACCCCAGCTCGAAAGCCGTGATGTTTTGCCTGATGGACGTGTCCGGCTCCATGACCCAGGCGACCAAGGACATCGCCAAACGCTTTTTCATCCTTTTGTACCTGTTCCTGAAGCGGAACTACGACAAGATCGACGTGGTGTTCATCCGCCACCACACCAGTGCGCGGGAGGTCGATGAAGAGGAGTTTTTCTATTCGCGAGAAACCGGCGGCACCATCGTTTCCAGCGCATTGAAACTGATGCAGGAGATCATGGCCGAGCGTTATCCGAGCAATGAATGGAACATCTACGCGGCGCAGGCTTCCGACGGTGACAACTGGAACGACGACTCGCCGATCTGCCGCGACATCCTGATCAATCAGATCATGCCGTTTGTGCAGTACTACACTTACGTGGAGATCACCCCGCGCGAACATCAGGCCTTGTGGTACGAATACGAACGCATCGCCGACGCCTTTTCTGACACTTTTGCCCAGCAGCAACTGGTCTCGGCCGGGGATATCTATCCGGTCTTCCGTGAACTCTTCCAGCGCAGGTTAGTGACATGACCGCCAAAGAGCAGAAGCGCCAACCTATTTCCACCGGCTCCGAATGGACATTCGAGCTGATCCAGACCTACGACCGCGAAATCGCCCGTATCGCGGCCGGCTATGCGCTGGACACCTATCCCAACCAGATCGAAGTGATCACCGCCGAGCAGATGATGGACGCCTATGCCTCGGTGGGCATGCCGCTGGGTTACCACCATTGGTCCTACGGCAAACACTTCCTCAGCACGGAAAAATCCTACAGTCGCGGGCAGATGGGCCTGGCGTACGAAATCGTCATCAACTCGGATCCGTGCATCGCTTATCTGATGGAAGAAAACACCATCTGCATGCAAGCGCTGGTGGTGGCCCACGCGTGCTATGGCCACAACAGCTTCTTCAAGGGCAATTACCTGTTCCGCACCTGGACCGATGCCAGCTCGATCATCGATTACCTGGTGTTCGCCAAGCAGTACATCATGCAGTGCGAGGAGCGCCATGGCATCGACGCGGTAGAGGACTTGCTGGATTCCTGCCATGCGCTGATGAACTACGGCGTTGACCGCTATAAACGCCCCTACCCGATTTCCGCCGAAGAAGAACGGCGCCGGCAGAAGGATCGCGAGGAACACCTGCAGAAGCAGATCAACGATCTGTGGCGCACCATTCCCAAAGGCGCGGACAAATACAGCGACAAGGACAACGCACGTTTCCCGGCCGAGCCGCAGGAAAACATCCTCTACTTCATCGAAAAGCACGCCCCCCTGCTGGAGCCTTGGCAGCGCGAGATCGTACGGATCGTGCGCAAGATCGCCCAGTATTTTTATCCACAGCGTCAGACTCAGGTCATGAACGAAGGCTGGGCGACGTTCTGGCACTACACGCTGATGAACGACCTGTATGACGAGGGCCTGGTGACCGACGGCTTCATGATGGAGTTCCTGACGTCACATACCAGCGTGGTGTTCCAGCCTGGCTTCGACAGCCCTTACTACAGCGGCATAAATCCCTACGCGCTGGGTTTTGCCATGTACCGCGACATTCGGCGCATGTGCGAAGAACCTACCGAGGAGGATTATCACTGGTTCCCGGAAATCGCCGGGACCGACTGGCTATCGACCATCAAGTTCGCCATGAGCAGCTTCAAGGATGAGAGTTTCATCCTGCAGTACCTGTCACCCAAGGTGATCCGGGACCTGAAGCTGTTCAGCATCATGGATGACGATCAGAAGGACGACTTGCTGGTGCCGGCAATCCATGACGAACCCGGTTACCGGATCATCCGCGAAACCCTGGCGGCGCAGTACAACCTGGGCAATCGTGAGCCGAACGTGCAGATCTACAGCATCGACCGGCGCGGTGACCGTTCGCTGACCCTGCGTCACCAGCAGCACGACCGCAAACCGCTCGGTGATTCCACTGAGGAAGTACTCAAACACCTGCATCGCTTGTGGGGCTTCGACATTCATCTGGAAACCCTGCAAGGCGACCAGATCATGAAAACCCATCACGTTCCGCCACGCAGTGAACACAGCGAAGGGGATTACGGTCGGCTCGACCTCGCCGTCATCCATCTTTGATACGGTTCTGGCCTCCGAAAGTCTGACGCAAGGGTTATCCTGTCGGGCTAACGGAGGTTTTTTTATGCAGATTTTCAAGGTTGGCGGCGCGGTTCGTGATCGCTTGCTGGGCAAACCGGTCACCGATATCGATTGGGTCGTCGTCGGCGCTTCCACAGAGGAAATGCTCGCCAAAGGCTATCGCCCGGTCGGCGCAGATTTCCCGGTATTTCTTCATCCGAAAAGCGGAGAGGAGTACGCCCTCGCCCGCACCGAACGCAAGAGCGGGCGCGGTTACGGCGGTTTCACCTTTCACGCGAGCCCGGAAGTGACGCTCGAAGAAGATCTGATCCGCCGTGACCTGACTATCAATGCCATGGCCGAGGACGATCAGCAAAACCTCACCGATCCGTACCACGGCCAACGCGATCTTGAACAGCGTATCCTGCGTCACGTTTCCCCGGCGTTCGCCGAAGATCCTCTCCGTGTTCTGCGCGTTGCCCGCTTTGCCGCTCGCTATGCCGGGCTAGGATTTACCGTCGCGCCGGAGACACTGGAACTGATGCGTCAACTCAGCGAATCCGGCGAACTGCAAGCGCTGACCGCTGAACGCAGCTGGAAGGAAATCTCCCGGGCGCTGATGGAAGATCAGCCGCAGGTATTTATCCAGGTACTGCGCGACTGCGGCGCATTGAAAGTGCTGATGCCGGAAGTCGACGCGCTGTTTGGTGTGCCGCAACCGGAAGCCCATCACCCGGAAATCGACACCGGCCTGCACACCCTCAGCGTGCTGGAGCAATCGGCGCTGCACAAACAACCGCTGACCGTACGCTGGGCCTGCCTGCTGCATGACCTTGGCAAAGGCCTGACGCCTGAAGAAGAATGGCCACGGCATATCGCCCATGAGCACACCGGACTGAAGCTGATCAAAGCCGTAAACGAACGCTTCAAGGCGCCGAAGGACTGTCAGGAATTAGCCTTGCTGGTGGGCAAGTATCACACCCATGGGCACCGGGCACTGGAGTTGAAAGCATCGACGGTGCTGGAACTGTTGCAGAGTTTCGATGTTTATCGCCGGCCACAGCGGTTTGAAGAGTTTATTGCCGCGTGCGAGATGGATGCCCGGGGCCGCAAAGGGCTGGAACAGAGAAGTTACCCACAGGCGGATTATTTGCGCGGGGCGGCGAAGGTTGCGCGGGAGGTCGCGGTGCAACCGTTGCTGGAGAAGGGATTCAAAGGGCCCGAATTGGGCGAAGCGCTGAAGCGTGAGCGGCTCAAGGCCTTGAAGGCTTACAAAGACAACGCTTGAAGCAAGATCAAAAGATCGCAGCCTGCGGCAGCTCCTACATGGAAAATACGCGTTTTTTCTGGAGCTGCCGCAGGCTGCGATCTTTTGCTTTTAAAGGTTCTCAGGCGTGAGCTGCTCGCCGCGCCACTCAAACCCGACCGGTGCCAGCACCTGATCAATCTGCGCCTCTGCCCACAACGTCGCGAAGCTTTTTCCCACACCCGGATGCACGCGATCCGGTGCGATCAGCGACAACGGCCACAGCACAAAGGCATTCTTCAGAATTTCAGCACGCGGCAGTACCAGTCCGTCAAAGTTACCGACCAGATCGCCATACAGCAGCACGTCGATATCCAGCGGTAAACCCCTGCGATCCGGCGCGTAACGGCCGTTATCCGCCTCGATGAATTTCAAGCGGCGATCCAGCTCCATCAACGGCAGATCGGTATAGGCCGAGACCACAAAGTTGATGAACGGCCCGCTCTTGATGCCCACAGGCGCGCTCTCGAACACCGCCGAACAGCGGATATCGACAAGAAACTTCGCCAATGCATCGAGACCTGCGCGCAAATGGGTTTCGCGCTCGATATTGCTACCGAGCCCGAGATAGACCTGAGTCAGCGACATCCGCGCTCGATCTCCACACCCACGCCACCCTTCGCAGCCGGTACAGCGCCAGGCTTGGTCAGCTTCAAGCGAACCCAAGTAATCTTGAACTCGCTCATCAGCACTTCGACCAGACGCTCGGCGAATGTCTCGACCAGTTGAAACTGCGCCTGCTCGGCAAAGGCCTGGATGCGCGTGGAAACACTGGCGTAGTCGAGCGCCAGGGTCAGATCGTCACCGGCGGCGGCCGGGCGATTGTCCCAGGCGAAGCTCAGATCAAGACGCAGTCTCTGTCGGTTGGCTCGCTCCGTGTCGTAGTGTTATATCTTTTGGTGTATTTTT
>NZ_JBIVGT010000038.1:50306-52219 GCF_044748825.1 Pseudomonas sp. NPDC089741
GCCGTTAGACTCAGGGCGTCCTCGCCCGGAATAGTTAGCATGTTTTGGTTACTGGCGACTCTCGCCTACCTGCTCGGCTCGCTGTCCTTCGCCATTTTGCTCAGCCGCCTGACCGGAAATCCGGATCCGCGAATGAGTGGCTCGGGTAATGCCGGCGCCACCAACATGCTGCGCCTGGTCGGTCGCAAACTGGCGATCCTGACCTTGCTGGGTGATCTGTGCAAAGGCCTCGTGCCGGTGCTGATCGCAGCGGCTGTGGGCCTTTCTCTTCAGGATCAGGCGTGGATCGGCGTGTGTGCCGTGATCGGTCACCTGTTCCCGCTATATTTTCGCTTCCGTGGCGGCAAAGGCGTCGCCACCGCTGCCGGCATGCTGCTGGGTCTGTATCCCCCCGCCGCGCTGCTGGCAGTATGCGCCTGGTTGCTGACGTTTTACCTGACCCGCACCAGCTCGCTCGCAGCGCTGATCGCCACGCCACTGACCCTGCCGTTGCTGGCCTGGCAGGAGCCGGAGGCGCTGTTGCCGATGAGCGCGCTGACACTGCTGATCGTCTGGCGTCACCGCGGCAATCTACGCGACCTGTTTGCCGGGCGCGAACGGCATTTTTAAATACCGCTCATGAGCGCCGCTCATCACAACGCCGACAACTGCTCCATCGGCCAACGTGCCTGCACGCTGATCGCCAGGCTTTCCTGCTGACCGGCCTGCAAACGCTGGCAACCGGCAAACGCGATCATCGCGCCGTTGTCGGTGCAGAATTCGGGACGGGCATAAAACACATCGCCCTTCATGTCGCCGAGCATTTTCTCCAGCGAAACGCGCAAGGCCTTGTTGGCACTGACGCCGCCAGCAATCACCAGACGCTTCATGCCCGCCTGTTTCAGGGCGCGCTTGCACTTGATGGTCAAAGTCTCCACCACGGCCTGCTGGAACGCCAGCGCGATGTCGCAACGGGCTTGCTCGTTGTCGTCCCCGGCGCTGACGCACTGCTGCCAGGCGTTGAGCGCAGAGGTTTTCAGACCACTGAAGCTGAATTGCAGACCAGGGCGATCGCACATCGGACGCGGGAAGGTGAAACGTCCTGCGACGCCCTTCTCCGCCAACTTGGCGATTTCCGGCCCACCCGGATAATTGAGGCCCATCATCTTCGCGGTTTTGTCGAATGCTTCACCGGCAGCGTCGTCGAGTGTCTCGCCGAGCAGGCTGTATTGACCGATGCCATCGACCTGAACCAGCTGCGTATGACCGCCGGAGACCAACAAAGCGACGAACGGGAATTCCGGCGGTTCTGGCTCCAGCATCGGCGCGAGCAAATGCCCTTCCATGTGGTGCACGCCAAGCGCCGGAATGCCCCAGGCAAACGCCAGCGCCTGAGCGCAGGAAGCACCGACCAACAGCGCGCCAACCAGGCCGGGACCCGCGGTATAGGCGATTGCATCGATCTCGGTCGGCACACAGTCAGCCTCGGCCAACACCTGACGAATCAAGGGCAGCATGCGCTTGACGTGGTCACGCGAGGCGAGTTCCGGCACCACACCGCCATAAGCGCGGTGCAGGTCGATCTGGCTGAACAGTGCGTCGGCCAGCAGGCCGCGTTCACTGTCATATAATGCGACGCCGGTTTCGTCGCAGGAGGTTTCTAATCCCAGTACTAGCATGGGTTTGCGCCTTGTTTAGGCTGAATTCGAAGGCGCGCATAATAGTCGTCGCGGGATGCCCCGACCAGCGGTTTTCGATCAGAGGCTTTGCATTCCGAGCGATGAGGGGTTAACATCCGCAACCCTTAAAAACCGACGTCTTCAAGTGCTCTTTTGCCGCGAGGATGTTGACCCCGGTAATGACTGAAGGTAGCTCTGGATGCCAGGCGTCGGGGGTCAAGAGAAGGCACCATGCGACGGTGCTCTGCGGCGGGG
>NZ_JBIVGT010000038.1:52229-55096 GCF_044748825.1 Pseudomonas sp. NPDC089741
CCTTCGACGTAGCTCTGCGTCGTTTCAAGCGCTCCTGCGAAAAAGCCGGTGTACTGGCTGAAGTTCGTAGCCGCGAATTTTACGAGAAGCCAACTTCTGAGCGTAAGCGCAAAGCAGCAGCCGCTGTTAAGCGTCACGCCAAGAAAGTTCAGCGCGAACAGCGCCGCGCCGTTCGTCTGTACTAATACACAGACGTTCGTAGCAAGCTTCTTGCCTAAGCCCGGCTCTGAGCCGGGCTAATGGCATTTGCGTAAAACGCTTGATGCTTCAATGTCGAAGCCGCACACGCGACCGAGACAAATCTGCTTCAAACGTCAGACCTGGCTCTTTTGCCAGCGGTGCACGTCTTTTCTGACGAGCCTTTCAAGGCTACTGACGAGCACACCCACTGATTCCTCTTACGACGATCAGCCCAAGGCACCTGCATGCGTGCCCGCTTTATTGAGCTATCCGAGGCCCTTTAACGGCCGCCAGCGGATTCAGCGCAACACTTTCAAATAGTCGAAAACTGATGGGTACTAACGTCAGTGGATTTTCGGCAGATACACTTCCCGACAGCGATTACGCAGACGACACCGGTCGAGCCGCACCTTTTGCGCGCTTCAAACAACGACCCGCGCCCGCCAGCCTTACGCATCGGACTTATTGCAGCGCAGACGACGAGAATGCCATGGCCGGGCTAATTCCCCAGAGCTTCATTGACGACCTGCTGAACCGCACCGACATCGTCGACGTGGTCAGCTCGCGCGTGCAATTGAAGAAGGCCGGCAAGAACTACACCGCCTGTTGCCCGTTTCACAAAGAGAAAACCCCGTCCTTCAGCGTCAGCCCCGACAAACAGTTCTATTACTGCTTCGGCTGCGGCGCCGGCGGTAATGCCTTGGGCTTTCTCATGGATCACGACAATCTGGATTTCCCCCAGGCGGTCGAGGATCTGGCGAAAGCCGCCGGCATGGAAATCCCCCGCGAAGAAAGCGGCCGCGCGCACAAACCGCGCCAGCCGACCGATTCGCCGCTGTACCCGTTGCTCACCGCCGCTGCCGACTTTTACAAGCAGGCGCTCAAGAGCCATCCATCGCGCAAAGCTGCGGTGGACTACCTCAAGGGCCGCGGCCTGACCGGTGAGATCGCCCGGGATTTCGGCCTTGGCTTCGCGCCGCCGGGCTGGGACAACCTGTTCAAGCACTTGAGCAGCGATACGCTTCAGCAAAAAGCCATGATCGACGCCGGCCTGCTGATCGAGAACGCCGAAACCGGCAAACGCTATGACCGCTTCCGCGATCGCGTGATGTTCCCGATCCGCGACACCCGCGGCCGCATCATCGCCTTCGGTGGTCGCGTACTCGGCGACGACAAGCCCAAGTACCTGAACTCCCCGGAAACCCCGGTATTCCATAAAGGCCAGGAACTCTACGGTCTTTATGAAGCACGCAAGAACAACCGCAACCTCGACGAAATCATCGTCGTCGAAGGCTACATGGACGTCATCGCTCTCGCCCAGCAAGGCCTGAAGAATGCCGTCGCGACGCTGGGCACAGCGACCAGCGAAGAACATTTGAAGCGCCTGTTCCGCGTCGTACCGAACGTGCTGTTCTGCTTCGACGGTGACCAGGCTGGCCGTAATGCCGCCTGGCGCGCACTCGAAGCAACGCTGTCGAGCCTGCAGGACGGCCGTCGTGCGCGCTTTCTGTTTCTGCCAGAAGGCGAAGACCCGGACACCTTGGTTCGCGCAGAAGGCACTGACGCGTTCAAGGCGCGGATCAATCAGCACGCGCAGCCGCTGGCCGACTATTTCTTCCAGCAATTGACCGAGGAAGCCGATCCGCGCTCGCTCGAAGGCAAGGCCCATATGGCCACCCTCGCCGCACCGCTGATCGACAAGGTGCCAGGTGCCAACCTGCGCATCCTGATGCGTCAGCGCCTGAGCGAAATCACCGGCCTGAGCAGCGAAACCGTCAGTCAGCTGGCGCAAAGCGCGCCGCAGGAAGCGCCGCCGGCCTACGATCCGGGCATCAATTACGACGCAATGCCGGACTACAGCGACTACCATCAGCCGCAGGCACAGGACATGTATGTGCCGCAGCAGGAATGGACGCCGAAGAAACCCGGTGCCGGCGGCAAGAAATGGGACAAGAAGCCCTGGGACAAGAACGGCAAGCGTGGCGGTGATCGCGATCAGCAACGCCCGCGCACGCCGATTGGCGTCGAGTCGCCGACCCTGACCGCCCTGCGCACACTGCTTCATCACCCGCAATTGGCCGAGCGCGTCGAAGATGCCGGGCACATTGCCGACGAAAATCAGACCAACGCCCAGCTACTTGTGGCGCTGCTCGAAGCCGTACAGAAGAATCCCAAGCTAAACTCATTTCAGTTGATCGCGCGATGGCACGGCACTGAACAGGGTCGCTTGCTCAAGGCACTGGCAGAAAAGGAATGGTTGATTGACGGAGATAACCTTGAACAACAGTTTTTCGACACCATTACTAGCTTGTCAGCCCGCCAACGCGAGCGAAATCTTGAACAGTTACTCAGGAAAGCGCGTCAAGGCGAACTGAGTCTCGAAGAGAAAAATCAACTGCGCGACCTTCTAAGTCGCAATGTTTCCGCATCAAACCCGACCTCAACTGGCGCGTGAGGTCATAGCTCAGGTATAATCCTCGGCTTGTTTTTTGCCCGCCAAGACCTTCAGTGGATAGGGTGTTATGTCCGGAAAAGCGCAACAGCAGTCTCGTATTATTGAGTTGATCAAACTGGGTCGTGAGCAGAAGTATCTGACTTACGCCGAGGTCAACGACCATCGTTACGCTCGACGCCGTCGAGGGCGAAGGCCGAAGCGTCGACGCAGAACACTTCGCTGGCGCCGAATG
>NZ_JBIVGT010000039.1:0-55089 GCF_044748825.1 Pseudomonas sp. NPDC089741
GGCCACAGTGCGGGGCCGCTCGACACCCACACCGGCGACCCACGGGTGGCCCCACCCCCGGAACCCAGACAAAAGCTGATCAGCCAAGGTCATAAGGTCACTGTGCAAACCGGCGCCGGCGTTAAAGCCAGTGTGGTCGACAGTGCCTATGAAGCGGCAGGCGCAACCATTGGCAGTGCCAATGACGCGTTTGCCGCCGAGCTGATTCTCAAAGTGGTCGCCCCAAGCGATGCCGAACTGACGCTGATCAAGCGCGGTACGGTGCTGGTGGGCATGCTCAACCCGTTCAACAACGAAACCATCGCGAAGATGGCCGAATGCGGCATTACCGCGTTCGCCCTCGAAGCGGCGCCGCGCACCTCGCGCGCGCAGAGTCTCGATGTGTTGTCGTCGCAGGCGAACATTGCCGGCTATAAGGCTGTGTTGCTGGCCGCTCACCACTATCCGCGATTCATGCCGATGCTGATGACCGCTGCGGGCACCGTGAAAGCGGCGCGCGTGCTGATTCTCGGCGCCGGCGTGGCTGGATTGCAGGCGATTGCCACGGCGAAACGCCTTGGTGCAGTGATCGAAGCGTCCGACGTGCGTCCGGCGGTGAAAGAGCAGATCGAATCCCTCGGCGCCAAGTTCGTCGACGTGCCTTACGAGACCGATGAAGAGCGTGAATGCGCCGTCGGTGTCGGCGGTTACGCGCGGCCAATGCCGGCGAGCTGGATGCAGCGTCAGGCCCAGGCTGTGCATGAGCGCGCCAAGCAGGCTGACATCGTCATCACCACCGCGCTGATTCCGGGCCGCAAGGCGCCGACGCTGTTGAGCGCCGACACCGTGGCGCAGATGAAACCAGGCTCGGTAGTCATCGACCTCGCCGCGGCTCAGGGTGGCAACTGCCCGCTGACCGTGGCTGATCAAGTCGTGATCGAGAATGGCGTGACCATTTGCGGCCCGACCAATCTGGCCGGTGAAGTCGCTGCAGACGCTTCGGCACTGTACGCACGCAACCTGCTGGACTTCCTCAAGCTGGTGTTCACCAAAGAAGGCCAGTTCGACGTCAACCTCGAAGACGACATCGTCGCCGCGTGCCTGATGTGCCGCGACGGCCAAGTCATCCGCAAAAACGCCTAAGCAGGGATTCAGACGATGGAAGAGCTTATCTCCCCCGGTATCTACAACCTGATCATCTTCGTGCTGGCGATTTATGTCGGTTACCACGTGGTCTGGAACGTTACACCTGCGCTGCACACGCCATTGATGGCAGTGACTAACGCCATCTCGGCAATCGTGATCGTCGGCGCCATGCTCGCGGCCGCACTGACCGTCACGCCGCTGGGCAAAACCATGGGCACCCTCGCCGTGGCGCTGGCTGCGGTCAACGTGTTCGGTGGCTTCCTGGTCACCCGCCGCATGCTTGAGATGTTCAAGAAGAAAGCCCCGAAAGTAAAAGAAGAGGCGCCGAAGTAATGAGCATGAATCTCGTCACGACGCTCTACCTGATCGCGTCGATCTGTTTTATCCAGGCCCTCAAAGGCCTGTCGCACCCGACCACCTCGCGGCGCGGCAACCTGTTCGGCATGCTCGGCATGGCGTTGGCAATTCTTACCACCGTCGGCCTCATCTATAAGTTGGGCGCCGAGCTGGCCACTGCCGGCATCGGTTACGTCATCGTCGGCCTGTTGGTCGGCGGCACGGCCGGTTCGATCATGGCCAAGCGCGTTGAAATGACCAAGATGCCGGAACTGGTCGCCTTCATGCACAGCATGATCGGCCTTGCGGCAGTGTTCATCGCTATCGCGGCGGTGGTTGAACCGCAATCGCTGGGTATCGTTAAACAGCTCGGCGACTCGATCCCGACGGGCAACCGTCTGGAGCTGTTCCTCGGCGCAGCCATCGGTGCGATCACCTTCTCCGGTTCGGTGATTGCGTTCGGTAAGCTCTCGGGCAAGTACAAGTTCCGGCTGTTCCAGGGCGCACCCGTACAGTTTGCTGGTCAGCACAAGCTCAACGCAGTATTGGGTCTGGCCACGCTCGCTCTCGGCCTGACCTTCATGTTCACCGGTAACCTCACTGCGTTCGCGCTGATGCTGGCGCTGGCCTTCGTGATGGGTGTGCTGATCATCATCCCGATCGGTGGTGCCGACATGCCGGTGGTGGTGTCGATGCTTAACAGCTACTCGGGCTGGGCGGCGGCGGGTATCGGCTTCTCGCTGAACAACTCGATGCTGATCATTGCCGGTTCGCTGGTGGGTTCGAGCGGTGCGATCCTCTCGTACATCATGTGCAAGGCGATGAACCGTTCCTTCTTTAATGTACTGCTCGGCGGTTTCGGCAACACGGCAGATGCTGGCCCTGCCGGTGCGAAAGAAGCCCGTCCGGTGAAATCCGGTTCCGCTGACGACGCGACTTTCCTGCTGACCAACGCCGACACCGTGATCATCGTGCCGGGTTATGGCTTGGCAGTAGCGCGTGCACAACATGCGCTGAAAGAGCTGACCGAGAAGCTGACCCACCGTGGCGTGACCGTGAAGTATGCGATTCACCCGGTAGCGGGCCGTATGCCAGGGCATATGAACGTTCTGCTTGCCGAGGCCGAAGTGCCTTACGACCAGGTGTTCGAGATGGAGGACATCAACTCCGAGTTCGGCCAGGCCGACGTGGTGCTGGTGCTCGGCGCGAACGACGTGGTCAACCCGGCCGCGAAGAACGATCCGAAGTCGCCGATTGCCGGCATGCCGATTCTCGAAGCGTTCAAGGCCAAGACCATCATCGTCAACAAGCGCTCGATGGCCAGCGGCTATGCCGGCCTGGACAACGAACTGTTCTACCTGGACAAGACCATGATGGTGTTCGGCGACGCGAAGAAAGTCATCGAAGACATGGTCAAAGCGGTCGAATAATTCCCCGCTGCAACACCGAACGCCCCGACTTGTCGGGGCGTTTTTGTTTGCGCAAACAGTCGGACAATTTGCCGCGTTGTTGCAGATCCGGTAACGGTGTTTTACTTGAAACCCGCTGAATAGACGCCTCGTTTGCGACCTTGGTAGCGGGACAGGCGCCCGTCAAATTCACTAGACTGCGCATCCTGCTACTCGCTTCCCGAGATAATAATCCATGTACCGTGACCGTATTCGCCTGCCTTCGTTGTTGGATAAAGTGATGAGCGCCGCCGACGCCGCCGCTCTGATTGAGGACGGCATGACCGTCGGCATGAGCGGTTTCACCCGTGCCGGCGAAGCCAAAGCCGTCCCTCACGCACTGGCCGAGCGCGCCAAGGTCACGCCGCTGAAGATCAGCCTGATGACCGGCGCCAGCCTGGGCAACGACCTCGACAAGCAATTGACCGAAGCCGGCGTACTGTCGCGACGCATGCCATTCCAGGTCGACAGCACTTTGCGCAAGGCGATCAACGCCGGCCAGGTCATGTTCATCGACCAGCATCTGTCGGAAACCGTTGAGCAACTGCGCAACCAGCAACTGAAGCTGCCGGACATCGCGGTCATCGAAGCCGTGGCCATTACCGAGCAAGGCCACATCGTGCCGACCACGTCGGTGGGCAACTCGGCGAGCTTCGCGATCTTCGCCAAACAGGTGATCGTCGAGATCAATCTGGCGCACAACGCCAACCTCGAAGGCCTGCACGACATCTATATCCCGACTTATCGTCCGACGCGTACGCCGATCCCGCTGGTAAAAGTCGACGACCGCATTGGCAGCACGGCGATTCCGATTCCGCCGGAGAAGATTGTCGCCATCGTCATCACCCAGCAGCCGGATTCGCCATCCACCGTGTCGTCGCCTGACGTCGACACCAATGCCATCGCCGATCACTTGATCACGTTCTTCAAGCAGGAAGTCGACGCCGGGCGCATGACCAACAAGCTCGGCCCGTTGCAGGCGGGGATCGGCAATATTGCCAATGCAGTGATGTGCGGCCTGATCGATTCGCCGTTCGAAGACCTGACCATGTACTCCGAAGTGCTGCAGGACTCGACCTTCGACCTGATCGACGCCGGCAAGCTGAGTTTTGCTTCGGGCAGCTCGATCACTTTGTCGGAGCGCCGCAACAGCGATGTGTTCGGTAATCTGGAGAAGTACAAGGACAAACTGGTGTTGCGTCCGCAGGAGATCTCCAACCACCCGGAAGTGGTACGTCGCTTGGGCATCATCGGCATCAACACGGCGCTGGAATTCGACATCTACGGCAACGTCAACTCCACCCACGTCTGCGGCACGCGGATGATGAACGGCATCGGCGGCTCCGGCGATTTCGCCCGCAACGCGCATCTGGCGGTGTTCGTGACCAAGTCGATCGCCAAGGGCGGGGCGATTTCCAGCGTGGTGCCGATGGTCAGCCACGTCGATCACACCGAGCATGATGTCGACATTCTGGTAACCGAAGTCGGTCTGGCCGACTTGCGTGGTCTGGCGCCACGGGAGCGCGCGCGGGTGATCATTGATAACTGTGTGCACCCGGACTTCCGTCAGGCGCTGAATGACTACTTCACGGCAGCCTGTGCAATCGGTGGCCACACCCCGCACATCCTGCGCGAAGCGCTGAGCTGGCACATGAATCTGGAAGAAACCGGGCGCATGCTGGCGGTGTAATTCACACAGATAAACCGCTGATGCAAACACAGTTTGCGTCAGCGGAATCTCGCAAGCCTTCAGAACGACAAAAACTGTACTGCTGTACTGGTCACTTCCTACGGTATTTGCCTACCTTTTCGGACTAATCACGCCAAAACGCACCACGTTAGTGCAGACAGGTACAGTTTTCCCAATTTTGACCCGTACACCCCGTATAAACAGTTAACTGGTCACTCACAATACAGTTGAACTGTATCTAGAGAGACTAGGCAAACGAGAGGATCATGGGCACCAGTCAAACCACTACCTGATCCCGCCACAAGCGGAAGGATGTCAACCATGGAACGTATACTCAGTTCCGAACTGTTCTTCGAAGACAAAGCTGCAAAAAACCAGGCTTCCATGCCTCTGCGCGTTCTCGCCAACCTGATGTTGTGGCAGCGCCGCATCTCCAGCCGCCATCAACTGGCTCGTCTGGATTCGCGTCTGCTGGCTGATGCCGGTATCAGCGAAGCACAACGCTACGAAGAGCTGAGCAAGCCGTTCTGGCGCTAAGTAGCGTCGCTGGCTCTGGTCGTTAGACCCACCGCCAGCAACCCGAATTGAACAAACAAAACCCGTCGTGGGAAACCACGACGGGTTTTGTCGTTTGGCCCTTAAAAATCCAAACCAGTACAGTTAATATAAATTTAAATTAGACCATAACAATTGTAGGAGCTGCCGAAGGCTGCGATCTTTTGATCTTGAAAATCCAGACCAAAAGATCGCAGCCTTCGGCAGCTCCTACGGTTTTTCGTCTGGATGCTGGTTTGGCGAACGGATCTGAGCCTAGTATCCACACAGAACGTGGCGAATGTTGCGCAACAGGCGTCTGACTCCTCAGATACCGAGCCACCTCTCAATACGGTTTATCCACAGGAGTTACCCTATGTCCCGTCTTCGTCTGCTCAGCGCTGCCGCCCTGCTGGCCGTGGCTGCCAACGCCAGCGCCACCAGTTTCATCGTCACCACCGATGCCGTGGTTGGCGCATTGAAGTCTTCGTCTGACGCTACTTCCGACGTCACCTCGTCCTTCCGTGACGACAAAATCGTTTTGGCTGCCCGTGATGACGCCGCCAGCTTCGTTGCCAGCGAAGGCGAGATTCGTGGCGTGAAGCTGGAAAGCGCACTGGACCATATCCGTCACCAGGCACCACAGCTGCAAGCGACTGACGCACAGCTGGCTCAGGCCATCCTGACGATCTAAACGCTGCAAGGCATTGCGGGACACGCCGGGCGTGTCCCGATGTTTCGGCGCTGGCTCTGGCCCGGGCATTGCGCTAGCCTTTGGGTTCGCCAACAGTTACCGAGTCCAATGCGCTTTCTTCCAAATCTGCTGATCCCTTCCTTATTGTTCACCGCCTGCTGGGCGACGTCGGTCGCTGCCTTTGATGCTTTCAATGCGTCGACACAAGGCACTGTCGTCAGCGGCTACGCCACCAGCATGGTGTCTTCAGCGCCTTTCGACCGTAAACTGTTGCTCGCCGCCCATGATGACGCGGCAGCATTTGTGGCCACGGAGGGTGAATGGCGAGGCGCCCGGCTGGAATCGGCGCTGCATTACCTGCGCAAAACCCGGCCGAAACTTCATGTCAGCGACCTTGAACTGGCAGAGGCAATTCTCGTCCAATAGTTATCCCAGTCCCTGGTCATCTTTCCCTCCGGAGTCGTTCCATGCGTAGCCCGCTGATTGCTGCCGCCCTTGGCCTGTTTTTGTTGGCCGACGTGGCCCAGGCGCACACCCTGGTAGCCACCAGTAACATCATCGTTCGTGCCTCCCAGCGCACCATCGATTTCACTTCCGACACCACCACCTCGATTCGCGACTCGAAGATCATCCGCGAAGCCCACGACGACGCCGCCAGTTTCGTCGCCACCAACGGCGATATCCGTGGCGCGCATCTTGAAGCCGCACTCAACACCTTGCGCACGCGCGTGCCGGAAGCGCGCGACGCCAGTGATCAGGTACTCGCCGAAGCCATTCTCGCACTGTGAAGTCACTCGGCGCCTGGCTCCTGGCCGGGGCACTGTTGCTGCTTGGCAACAGCGCCCACGCCAGCCTGCAATTACGGCTCAAGACCGCCGGTCTGAGCCCCGCCCAACAACAGGCCAGTCAGGCGCTGATCGATGAGGCCATGCAGAAGCTGCCGCCGAGCTTTATCGAGCGGCTGGATCGACGCATTGATGTCGGCTGGACCGACGACATGCCCGCCAATGCCTACGGCCAGGCCACGCTGGTTTCCGAACTCGATCTGAATCGCAAACTGCTCGCCAGCCTCACCGACGGCAGCGCGGCGACAGAAAAAACCAATCGCCCCCACGGCACTGTGCGCCAGGAACTGCTCGCCACGGTGCTGCACGAAATCACTCATATTTATGATCGAGCGCGCCTTTGGCCGAGTAGCGAGCGCACGCTGATCCAGCGCTGCACACGCCGCTTCAACAGCGCCGGGCTGATTGGCATCCCCGATGAATGCCGTGGCCAGAACGGCCGGCGCTTCACCCTCAGCGATGACCCGCGCCTGCTCGACCTCGCCGGTTGGCAGCAATACGTCGGTCGCCGGGGCGAGCGCGAGCAACACAACCGACAGATCGCCCGCAGCCCGGATTTGTACGAGATCTCCAGCCCGAAGGAGTTCGTCGCGGTCAACATGGAGTATTTCCTCCTCGACCCGAGCTACGCCTGCCGACGTCCGGCGCTGTATCGCTATTACCAGCAACACTTTGGCTGGGCGCCGACGGCCAAGGACACTTGCAGCAAGACCTTCGCGTTTTTGAACGCGGGCAACGACTTTGCCAAGCAACCCCTGGGACAAGTCGATCCGGAGCGAGTCTACGCCGTTGATTACCTGCTGGCCGAGGCCAATCAGAACTGGGTCAGCCGTTGGGGCCACAGCATGTTGCGCCTGGTGATCTGCGCGCCGGGACGTCCGCGTGGCCCGGATTGCCGTCTCGACCTGGATCAGCATCTGGTGTTGTCGTATCGCGCGTTTGTCGGCGATGTGCAGTTGTCGAGTTGGGACGGACTGGTCGGCAAATACCCGTCGCGGCTGTTCGTCCTGCCATTGGCTCAAGTCATCGACGAATACACCAAGACCGAACTGCGCAGCCTTGCCTCGGTGCCGCTGAACCTGTCACGCGATGAGATCGAAGGCGTGGTCGAGCACGCGGCAGAGATGCACTGGAGCTACGACGGCAACTACTTCTTCCTCTCCAACAACTGCGCGGTAGAAGGTCTGAAGCTGTTGCGCAGCGGTAGTGACAACAGCCAGTTCGTCGGACTGGATAGCATCATGCCCAACGGCTTGCTGGAAGTTATGAAGGGCCGTGGTCTGGCGGACACCAGCGTGTTGGATGATCCGAAAGAAGCGCTGCGCCTGGGTTATCGCTTCGACTCGTTCCGCGATCGCTATCAAGCAATGTTCGATGTGTTGAAGAAGCAACTGCCGATCAAACAGACCACCGTCGAGGAATGGCTATCGCTGAAGGCCGAAGAGCGCCGCGAGTGGTTCGAACGTGCGGATCTGCGCACCAGTGCGGCATTGCTGTTGCTGGAGCAGGCCAGTTACAGGCGCCAATTGCTGCTGGCACAGGACGAGGTCAAGCAACGCTACCTCGGCGCGCGCGAGCTGGAAAACGGCGGCATGGACAAGGCCAACGCGACCCTGCAGGAAATCCTCGCCAACAGTGGGTTCCTCAGTCGCCCGGCAGAGTTGCTCGATAGCCGTGGTTACGGTTTACCGCAACCGAGCGAATTCAAGCGACTGGAAGATGAAAGCAGCCAGCGGCAGAAGAAGTTGCTGGTGCTTTCCGGGGATCTGGACGCAGAAGTGCGTAAGTTGCTGGAGCCCAAGCGCGCTGCGGAGATTGCCGCCAGTGAGGAGAACGTGAAGCAGATTGGCGCGCACTTGCGCAAATTGCACAAAGCCTCGGGCGGCCTGGAACTGCCCTGAGACTGAGCCTGATTGCATACCTTGTGGCGAGGGGATTCATCCCCGTTGGGTCGCGAAGCGGCCCCAAAATCAGCGAACCCGGTCAATCAGATAAACCGCGTCCGCTGGACTGCGACTGCTGCGCAGCCGAACGGGGATAAATCCCCTCGCCACAGGTGATGTGTGTCAGATCAATAGAGGACACCATCCAGAATTTCGTAGACGATCCCGGTGCCCACCGCGATCAGCACGATATCGCCCCCGGCACGGCGCCACTCGTAACCCGGATACACCGGCAAACGACCCAACGCGCGATTGTCCAGACGCTCGCCGTAATACCCGTGCGGCAACGGTCGGCCACGCTCCAGATGAATCCCCGGAGGCGGCGGCGCCCCGCGGACAAAGTAGCCATGATTGTCGCGAATGGTCTGGCGCACCGGCCCGAAGTCGTGCGGTGGCGGGCCGCCACGGTGATCGTTTGGCGGGCCACGGTGATCGTCGCGATGGTCATTACCATGATTGTCGTACTGGCCCTGCTGCGGGCCGCCGTGGTCGTGATCATCGCGCTGATCGGCGCTGGCCAGCAGCGGTGTCGCACTGATCAACAGCACGCCCAATCCGGCCATCAGACGTTTCGGCATTTTCATCGGGTCTTTCCTCACGGCACAAACAGCAAAAAGGGCCTCAGAACGATGTTCTGAAGCCCTCGGTCTTGCTCATTTAGTCTGTGCCGCGAGGCGCTAATTCCTCTGTATCAGGAACTTTACCTTCAGCTGACACGGGCCTTACGCACGCCTTCGGAGAGTGCCGAGCACAGGCTCAACACGCCGTCGATGGCCTGAGCTGGCGTCGCTGCATTGGCGATGTGATCGATCAGCGCCGAGCCCACCACCACACCGTCGGCCAGACGCGCGATGGCCGCTGCCTGCTCCGGCGTACGGATGCCGAAACCGATGCTGATCGGCAGATCGGTATGACGACGCAGACGAGTGACCGCCTCTTCGACATGCTCCAGCGTTGCGGCGCCAGCACCGGTCACACCGGCCACCGACACGTAGTAAACGAAACCGGAACTGCCATTGAGCACTTTCGGCAGGCGTGCATCGTCAGTGGTCGGCGTGGTCAGACGGATGAAGTCCAGACCGGCAGCCTGCGCCGGGTCGCACAACTCAGCATTGTGCTCAGGCGGCATGTCGACCACGATCAGACCGTCAACGCCGGCCTCTTTCGCGTCAGCGATGAAACGTGGCACACCGTACATGTGGATCGGATTGAAGTAGCCCATCAGCACCAGCGGCGTGTCGCTGTTGCCTTCGCGGAATTCGCGAACCATTTGCAGGGTTTTCACCAGGTTCTGTTTGGCGCCCAAGGCACGGATGTTCGCCAACTGGATCGCCGGGCCGTCGGCCATCGGGTCGGTGAAGGGCATGCCCAGCTCGATCACGTCGGCGCCGGCACCCGGCAAACCTTTGAGAATCGCCAGCGAGGTGTCGTAGTCCGGATCACCGGCGGTGACGAAGGTCACCAGCGCGGCGCGGTTCTGTTCTTTTAGGTCGGCAAAACGCGTTTGCAGGCGGCTCATCAGTGTTTCTCCTGCTTAGACTGTTCCATGTGATGCATGACGGTCTGCATGTCTTTGTCGCCACGGCCCGAGAGGTTGACCACCATCAGGTGATCCTTCGGCAGCTTCGGTGCACGTTTGAACACTTCAGCCAGAGCGTGGGCGCTTTCCAGTGCAGGAATGATCCCTTCCAGGCGGCAGCATTTGTGGAACGCGTCCAGCGCTTCGTCGTCTGTCACCGAGGTGTACTGAACGCGGCCGATGTCATGCAACCAGGCGTGTTCCGGGCCGATGCCCGGGTAGTCGAGGCCGGCGGAAATCGAGTGGGCGTCGATGATCTGGCCATCGTCGTCCTGCAGCAGGAAAGTACGGTTGCCGTGCAACACACCCGGAACGCCGCCATTCAGGCTCGCCGCATGCTTGCCGGTTTCAATGCCGTAACCGGCCGCTTCAACACCGATGATTTCAACGCTCTTGTCGTCAAGGAACGGGTGGAACAGGCCCATCGCGTTGGAACCGCCACCGATGCACGCCACCAGGCTGTCCGGCAGACGACCTTCCTGAGCCTGCAACTGATCGCGGGTTTCCTTGCCGATAACGGCCTGGAAGTCGCGAACCATCGCTGGATAAGGGTGCGGGCCGGCCACGGTGCCGATCAGGTAGAACGTGCTGTCGACGTTGGTCACCCAGTCACGCAGCGCTTCGTTCATCGCGTCTTTCAGGGTGCCGGTACCGGCAACCACCGGAATCACTTCAGCGCCCAGCAGTTTCATGCGGAAGACGTTGGCCTGCTGACGTTCGATGTCAGTGGTGCCCATGTAGATCACGCAATCCAGACCGAAACGTGCGGCGACGGTGGCAGTCGCCACGCCGTGCATGCCGGCGCCGGTCTCGGCGATGATGCGTTTCTTGCCCATACGCCGCGCCAGCAGGATCTGGCCGATGCAGTTGTTGATCTTGTGCGCGCCGGTGTGGTTCAGCTCTTCGCGCTTGAGGTAAATCTTCGCGCCGCCGCAGAATTCGGTCAGGCGCTCGGCGAAATACAGCGGGCTCGGACGTCCGACATAGTCGCGCTGGAAGTAGGCCAATTCTTCTTTGAATGCCGGATCTTCCTTGGCCGTTTCGTATTCGCGGGCCAGATCGAGGATCAACGGCATCAGGGTTTCAGCCACGTAGCGGCCACCGAACGAGCCGAACAGGCCATTATCGTCCGGACCGTTACGCAGATTGGAAGTGTTCGAAGTCTGGGTCATGAGTCGCTCCAGGTGAATTCGGGTCAAAAGACAATGACGACCACTCTACCCCTGACGATCCAGGCTGAAAACCGATAAGATCGCCACAACCTGTCAGGAAAACTCACAGATATCATGAGCCACGACCTTCCCCCGCTGAACGCCTTGCGTGCGTTCGAAGCCACCGCCCGGCTGAACAGCGTCAGTCAGGCCGCCGAACAACTGCACGTCACCCATGGCGCGGTCAGCCGGCAGCTCAAAGTGCTGGAGGAGCACCTCGGCGTCAGCCTTTTCGTCAAGGATGGGCGCGGCTTGAAACTCACAGATGCCGGCCTGCGTTTGCGCGATGCCAGTGGCGAGGCGTTTGATCGGTTGCGCAGCGTTTGCGCAGAACTCACGCAAAGTACGGCGGACGCCCCGTTTGTCCTCGGTTGCTCCGGCAGCTTGCTGGCGCGCTGGTTCATTCCGCGTTTGAGGCGATTGAATGCAGATCTGCCGGACTTGCGCCTGCATCTGTCGGCCGGAGAAGGCGATCTTGATCCTCGGCGACCGGGGCTGGATGCCTTACTACTGTTCGCCGAGCCGCCGTGGCCAGCGGACATGCAGGTTTACGAACTGGCCGCAGAACGCATCGGCCCGGTCATGAGCCCATTGTTCAGCGGCTATCAACGCCTGCAAATCGCGCCAGCCTCAGCGCTGCTCAATGAGCCTTTATTGAATACCACTTCACGCCCCCAAGCCTGGCCAAGTTGGGCGCAGCAGAATGACCTCGATGCCAAAGCATTGAAGTTGGGCCAAGGTTTCGAGCATTTGTATTATTTGCTTGAAGCAGCAGTCGCAGGCCTCGGCGTGGCAATCGCGCCAGAACCGCTGGTGGCTGAAGATTTGAAGGCCGGTCGCCTGGTTGCGCCATGGGGTTTCTGTGAAACCCCGGCGCAACTGGCGTTGTGGCTACCCAAACGCGCCGCAGACGGGCGCGCCCGGCAACTGGCGCAATGGCTCAAGAACGAGCTACGCCAGAGCAATTACTCGCCGCGTTTGAACAGCAGATAAGCCGCGAGCAGACCCAGTGCACCGACTGCCACACCGGCCGTCGTCCACGGATGTTCCTGCGCGTAATCACGGGTGGCGATGCCGGTTTCGCGGGTTTTGACTTTGACTTCTTCATAGGCATCGGTCAGCAGATGACGCGAATGTTTCAGCGCGCTTTCAGCATTGCTTTTCAGCGCCTTGAGGGTCTTGCGCGACTCGTCCGAAGCGTCGTCCTTCAGGCTTTCCAACGACTTGAGCAGACTCTCGATCTCGGCTTCCATGCTTTGCAACGAGGCTTTACGTAAAGAGGTGTTGGCCATGGTGGCTCTCCTGCATTGGTGATGAGTGGCGTGTGTTGGTTGGGACTTCAGCGGTTTGAGAAAGTGCAGAAAATCTGAACTTCGCCTGCGCAGCGTCACCGAAATCAACAGTGCAGATTCACTGCTAGTCTCAATTCCACACGCCAAGGAGATCGCCATGAGTGACCATCACACGTACAAGAAAGTCGAGCTGGTCGGTTCGTCGCCCAGCAGCATTGAAGACGCCATCAACAACGCGCTGGCCGAAGCCCACAAGAGCATCAAGCATCTTGAGTGGTTTGAAGTGGTCGACACCCGTGGCCACATCAAGGACGGCAAGGCCGCGCACTTTCAAGTGACGTTGAAAGTCGGTTTTCGCATTGCCAGTAGCTGAGTTTGGTCTACGCTTCTGAACTTGCGCGCTGGCCGAGTGCCATAGGAATGGCAAAGCGCTACAGGGTGGCTGCATCGGGTCAATCCCCGGTGCCCGCCTCTTTTAATCCGACCAGGGAGTGCGACCGATGAAGAAGTTCATGTTGGCAGTAGGTTTGTTGAGCCTTGCGGGTGGTGCGTTTGCTGCCGGCAAGCCATGTGAAGAGCTGAAAAGCGAGATTGCGGCGAAGCTGGATGCCAAGGGCGTTTCCGGGTATTCGCTGGAGATTGTCGATAAGGGCGCAGCAGCCGACAGCAAAGTCGTTGGCACCTGCGAAGGCGGTACCAAGGAAATCGTCTACAAGCGCGGTTGATCGCGTGTGAAATACAAAAAGCCGACGTGAAGGCGTCGGCTTTTTTGTGTCCGGGATTTGAGATTTTTGGTGGTTATGAAATCGAATCCCCCTCACCCCAGCCCTCTCCCCCAAGGGGGCGAGGGGAAAGGGAGCAGATCGGGGGCTGTTCAGACCGTGAGTTCGACTCGATTTTTCAGGTCGATGTATCTCGAACATTCAACCCGGTCAGTCCCCTCTCCCTCCGGGCGGTCCGACGTTTCGGGAGGGCTAGGGTGAGGGTGCCTTTCGGCTTTTCAGCCCTTCATGACCTGCGCGAGCAGTTCGTAGGAGTGCACGCGATCAGCGTGCTCATACAAATCACTGGTAAAAATCAGCTCATCCGCCTGCGTCTGCTCAACCAACACCTCAAGCTTGGCGCGGATCTTCTGCGGGCTGCCAACCATCGCCAGACCGAGGAAATCGCCCACCGCCTCGCGTTCATGCGGCAACCACAGGCCGTCCATGGTTTTCACTGGCGGACGCTGCACCAGGCTCTGTCCACGCATCAGCGCCAAAATGCGCTGATACACCGACGTCGCCAGGTAATCGGCGTGTTCATCGGTATCCGCTGCCACCAACGGAACACCGAGCATCACGTACGGCTTGTCGAGCACCGCCGACGGTTTGAAGTGATTGCGATAGACGCGGATCGCCTCATGCATGAAACGCGGGGCGAAATGCGAGGCAAAGGCGTAGGGCAAACCGCGTTCACCGGCCAACTGCGCACTGAACAGACTGGAACCGAGCAACCAGATCGGCACATTGGTGCCCGTGCCCGGCATCGCGATCACACGCTGATCCGGGGTACGCGGGCCGAGGAAGCGCACCAGTTCGGCGACGTCTTCGGGGAAATCGTCAGCGCTGCCGGAGCGTTCGCGGCGCAGCGCACGAGCGGTCATCTGATCGGAGCCCGGCGCGCGGCCAAGACCCAGATCAATCCGTCCCGGATAAAGACTTTCCAGCGTACCGAACTGCTCGGCAATCACCAGCGGCGCATGGTTAGGCAACATAACGCCACCGGAGCCGACACGAATGGTCGACGTGCCGCCCGCCAGATAACCCAGCAAAACCGAGGTCGCCGAACTGGCGATACCGTCCATGTTGTGGTGTTCCGCCACCCAGAACCGCGTGTAGCCGAACTTCTCGACGTGCTGTGCCAGGTCCAGCGAATTGCGCAGCGACTGCGCCGGGCTGCCGTTTTCGCGCACCGGCACCAGATCGAGGGTGGAAAACTTTACGTCGGACAATTGCTTCATAAACCTGCGTCTCCGAGTGAGGAGGCAGGTTTTTCTTGCGAACGAAAACCTGCCAAATCCATAAGCGTGTTTTGTGCAATGAGGGCATATACCCGAGTTTCAATAGTGGCGGCGAAATTTCCTACTAAAAAAGTCAACGATTCAGTCCGGCTGAACTTTGTTCCGCCGTCTATCCTCAGAAGCCTTGCAAGCAAAAACCACGACGGTGCGGCGTTTCCGCGCCAGATCTTGAGGAGGCAGACATGGCTATCGTGAAGAAAGCATCCGCACATTGGGCAGGCGATCTGAAAACCGGCATCGGCTCGATCTCCACCGAAACCGGTGTCCTCAGAGAAGCACCCTACGGCTTCAAAGCCCGCTTCGAAGGCGGCAAGGGCACCAACCCGGAAGAACTGATCGGCGCGGCGCATGCCGGCTGTTTCTCCATGGCGTTTTCGATGATTCTGGGCGATGCGGGGCTCAAGGCCGACAGCATTGATACCCAGGCTGAAGTCACGCTTGACCAGGTTGACGGCGGCTTCGCGATTACCGCAGTGAAGCTGATCCTCAAGGCGAAAATCCCTGGGGCGACTCAGGCGCAGTTTGAAGAGTTGAGCAACAAGGCCAAGGAAGGATGCCCGGTGTCGAAGGTGCTGAATGCGAAGATTACGCTTGAGGCTTCGCTGGCCAGTTGATTCGACGCTGAGCGGTCTGACGCTATCGCGAGCAGGCTCACTCCTACAATTGATCTCCAGCGGTCACAATTTTTGTGAACAACGAAGATCCCCTTTAGGAGTGAGCCTGCTCGCGATAGCCATCTGCAGATCGCCCAAGGTTTGAAACCTTCAGCACAACTTGTGAGCGAAGTCAGAACCCTCGCTGTAAAAATATGGTCGAATAAGTGACAGCAGCTTCAGCGCACGCCCGTGCGCGCTGCCTCAGGGAGCTTCACTCATGAAACGTATTGGCTTGGCGATCCTCTGCAGTGCACTGGCCACCTCGGTTATGGCGGCACCCAAAGACTGCGAAGAACTGAAAAAAGAAATCGAGATCAAGATCCAGGCCAACGCCGTGCCGTCCTACACGCTGGAAATCGTCAGCAAGGAAGAGGCCGACAAGCACGACGTGGCGATGGTAGTGGGCACCTGCGAATACGGCACTAAAGCGATCATCTATCAAAAGAACGACAGCTGAGCCATCTCAGTTGATGCAGTTGTAGTCATGATCCTCGGCGACGATTTCACGCTTGCCGTTGTACAGCCGGGCACTCGGGGTGAACGCCAGCGAACGCCCTTCCAGCACATAACGCTGCCCCGCCTCGAAATGGTCGTAGCGAATGTACAGGTAGCACAGGCGCTCTACCGGCCCGGTCATCAAACTGCCGCCACCGCCAAACACCTCAAAATCGAAGCGCACCCGCAACTCATGACTGCCGGGGGTGACCTGAAAGTAGCGCCCGTCATTCAGTCGTTGATTGTCGAGGCGCTCAGCCATCAGTAATTTGCCGCCGGGTGTCGGTGTCGCAAAGTCGACCCAGGCCATTTGCGGATCGACCGGGGGCAGCGGCGTCTGACAACCCGCTACAAGACTGGCAACGAGCAACAACAGCAACTTGCGCATGATGAATATCCACAGATCCGGATACTCAGCATAGCGCCGATCAAGTGCGCTGACAGCCTGCCGGCGTGCCCTGACCGACCACTTTGCGCTGCTCGTCATAAAGCTTGGCCCACGGTCGGAAACCGATACTGCCAGCCTGCAATTGATAACGCTGGCCGGCATTGAAGTCCTTGAATTTCACACTCAACTGGCAATCGCGCCACAGCGGCTCGGCATCGGGACCGATGTTGGTCGCCTCGACGGGAAATTGATAACGAACCTTCAGCTCATGGCTGCCGGGCTGCACTTCGAAGTAGCGTTTATCGCTGGTCACCTGGGTATCGACTTGCAGCGCTTGCAGCGCCGTGTCCTGTTGCCGTGCATCGAGATCGATCCAGGCTTGCGAAGGGTCAGGATCGGGGATTCCGAAATTGGCACAACCGGCCAGTGTCAGCAGGCCCCCTGTCAGCATCAACGTGCGCATAGCGGTGCTCCTTTAGGCGAGATAGTCTTGCGAAAAGACTCTCCGGGGATTTCTTATTTTGATCAGGCCGTTTCCAAGCCTTGGGTTACTTGATCGCGTTTTTCGGGTTTTGTTTCCGGGTGTGATGTTTTTGTTGCTCAACGGTTGCGTCAGCGTGAGCTATTACAGCCAGTTGGCCAGCGGTCAGCTGCAATTGCTGCGCGCGCGTGAGCCGGTGGAAAAAGTCATCGCCGACCCACACCGCGATGCGAAATTGCGCGCGCACCTGGCTCAGTCACAAAAGGCCCGTGCGTTCGCCAGCGAGCAACTGCACTTGCCGGATAACCAGAGCTACCGCCTGTACGCCGACATTGGCCGGCCGTTCGTGGTGTGGAACGTGTTCGCCACCGCAGAATTTTCCCTGACGCCGCAAAACCATTGCTTCCCGATTGCCGGTTGCGTGGCCTATCGGGGTTACTACAGCCAGAGCGCGGCGCGCGGTGAAGCGGCGATCCAGCGCTTGCAAGGCATGGACGTGTCGATTGGCGGTGTCGAAGCCTATTCGACGCTGGGCTGGTTCAACGACCCGATCCTCAACTCGATGCTGGGCTGGGGCGATGAACGCCTGGCCACGCTGATCTTTCACGAACTGGCGCATCAGCGTTTTTATGTGAAGGACGACACCGAATTCAACGAATCCTTTGCCACGTTTGTCGAGCAGGAAGGCACGCGGCAGTGGCGAGCATTTCGCGGGTTGCCGGCGGATGCCAACGCGCGATTGCAGCAGCGTGATCAGTTCATCGAATTGGTCCTCGCTACCCGATCACGGTTAGAGAAGTTGTATGCCCAACCTTTGCCGGCAGAGCAAATGCGTGAGCGCAAAGCGGCCGAGTTCGAGCAGTTTCGCCGGGATTATCGACTGATGAGGGACAGCCAGTGGGCCGGGGACAAGCGTTATGACGCTTGGGTGAATACGCCGTTGAACAATGCGCGGTTGCTGCCGTTTGGGCTGTATGACCAGTGGGTGCCGGCGTTTGCGGCGTTGTTTAAAAAGGTCGGGGGGGATTGGCTGAGGTTTTACGCTGAGGTTGAGCGGTTGGGTGGGTTGCCGGCGGCTGAGCGCAAGGCGGCACTAAGAGCGTTGGCAGATCCGGAAGGCTGAGGTGGCTGAAAGGGCGTCATCGCGAGCAGGCTCACTCCTACAGGGGAATGCGTTCCAAATGTAGGAGTGAGCCTGCTCGCGATAGCAATCTGATCAGCGCTGCAGAAATGCCCGATGCAACTCTTCCAGTGTTTCAAAGTGATAAGCCGGCGCCTCGGCATTCAACTCTTCAAAACTGCCAAACCCATACCCCACCGCCGCCGCATCCAACCCATTGCTGCGCGCACCGATCAGGTCATGCTTGCGGTCGCCGATCATCAGCGTGTTCGCCGGATCCAGCCCTTCTTCTTTCATCAGATGCGCAATCAACTCGACCTTGTTGGTCCGCGTGCCATCCAGTTCGCTGCCGTAAATCACTTTGAAGTGCCGGGCGAAATCAAAATGCCGGGCAATCTCGCGGGCAAATTCCCACGGTTTCGACGTGGCGATATACAGCTGCCGGCCTTGGCCACTGAGGGTTTCCAACAACGGCGTGACGCCATCAAACACGCGGTTTTCATACAGGCCAGTGACCTTGAAACGCTCGCGATAGAAATTCACCGCCTGCCACGCTTTCGCCTCGTCAAATTCATAAAACTGCATGAACGCCTGCAACAGCGGCGGGCCAATGAAGTGTTCGAGTTTGCTCAGATCCGGCTCATCGATGCCGAGCTTGGCGAGGGCGAACTGGATGGAGCGGGTGATGCCCTCACGCGGGTCGGTGAGGGTGCCATCGAGGTCAAACAATACGGTTTGGTAATGCATGGAAATTCCTGGGCAGGCGCAAATTCGATTCAGAGTGTGTCGTAGCCTTCGGCGAGATGCAGGTCCTTGAGCTTTACGTAATTGGCGGCGCTGTAGGTGAAGAAGGCTTTTTCCTTGTCGGAGAGCGGACGCACCTGCTTCACCGGACTGCCGACATAAAGGAAGCCACTTGCAAGGCGCTTGCCCGGCGGCACCAGGCTGCCGGCGCCAATGATCACGTCGTCTTCAACCACCGCGCCGTCCATGACGATGCTGCCCATGCCGATCAATACGCGGCTGCCGACGCTGCAGCCATGCAGCATGACTTTGTGGGCGATAGTCACGTCATCGCCGATCAGCAGCGGGAAGCCGTCGGGGTTGAACGGGCCGGCGTGGGTGATGTGCAACACGCAGCCGTCCTGCACGCTGGTGCGCGCACCGATGCGGATGCGGTGCATGTCGCCGCGGATCACGGTCAGCGGCCATACGGAGCTGTCTTCGCCGATTTCGACGTCGCCGATAACCACCGCCGAGCCGTCGACAAACGCGCCTTTGCTCAAGCGCGGGGTGTGATTCTGGTACTTGCGAACGGACACGATAATTTCTCTCTCTGTCGCCGATAGCTGCGGTGAATGCCGATTGTAATTAAGATGGTTGCATGTTTCCCCTGCCAAGGTGCCAACCGTGAGCGTGAACAACCCTCTGCTGCAGTCCTATGACCTGCCACCGTTCTCCACGATCCGTGCCGAACATGTCCTGCCCGCCATCGAAACGATCCTGGCCGACAACCGCGCCGCCATTGCCGAAATCCTCAAGACTCAGGTCGAGAACCCTACCTGGGCCGGCCTGGTGCTGGCGATGGACGAACTCAATGATCGCCTCGGCGCTGCCTGGAGCCCGGTCAGCCACCTTAATGCCGTGTGCAACAGCGCCGAACTGCGTGAAGCCTACGAGTCGTGCCTGCCAGCCCTGAGCGCCTATTCCACCGAGATGGGCCAGAACCGCGAGCTGTTCCAGGCTTATGAAGCACTGGCCAACAGCCCGCAAGCCGGCGGTTTCGACGTGGCGCAGAAGACTATTCTGGAACACGCCCTGCGTGACTTCCGTCTGTCGGGTATCGACCTGCCGGAAGCCGAACAGAAACGTTATGCCGAAGTGCAGAGCAAACTGTCCGAGCTGGGCAGCCGCTTCTCCAATCAATTGCTCGATGCCACTCAGGCGTGGACCAAGCACGTCACCGACGAAGCCGCACTCGCCGGCCTGACCGATTCGGCCAAGGCGCAAATGGCTGCCGCCGCACAGGCCAAAGGCCTCGACGGCTGGCTGATCACCCTGGAATTCCCGAGCTACTACGCGGTGATGACCTACGCGCAGGATCGTGCGCTGCGTGAAGAAGTCTACGCCGCCTACTGCACCCGCGCCTCGGACCAGGGCCCGAATGCCGGCCAGAACGACAACGGCCCGGTGATGGAAGAAATCCTCGACCTGCGTCAGGAACTGGCCAAACTGCTGGGTTTCGCCAGCTTCTCCGAGCTGAGCCTGGCGACGAAAATGGCCGAGTCCAGCGATCAGGTGCTGAGCTTCCTGCGCGATCTGGCCAAGCGCAGCAAGCCGTTCGCCGCGCAGGATCTGCAACAACTGCGCGCCTACGCCGCCGAACAGGGCTGCGCCGATCTGCAAAGCTGGGACAGTGGTTTCTACGGCGAAAAGCTGCGTGAACAACGCTACAGCGTTGCTCAGGAAACCCTGCGCGCCTACTTCCCGATCGACAAAGTGCTGGGCGGCCTGTTTGCCATCGTTCAACGTCTGTACGGCATCGAGATCGCCGAACAGAAAGGCTTCGACACCTGGCACCCGGACGTGCGCCTGTTCGAAATCAAGGAAAACGGCCAGCACGTCGGCCGCTTCTTCTTCGACCTCTATGCCCGCGCCAACAAGCGTGGCGGTGCGTGGATGGACGGCGCCCGTGACCGCCGCCGCACTGTCGACGGCGTGCTGCAAAGCCCGGTGGCCAATCTGGTGTGCAACTTCACCCCGGCCGACAGCGGCAAGCCTGCGCTGCTGACCCACGATGAAGTGACCACGCTGTTCCACGAATTCGGTCATGGCCTGCATCACCTGCTGACCCGCGTTGATCACGCCGGTGTTTCCGGCATCAACGGCGTGGCGTGGGACGCGGTCGAGCTGCCGAGCCAGTTCATGGAAAACTGGTGCTGGGAGCCGGAAGGCCTCGCGCTGATTTCCGGTCACTACGAAAGCGGCAAGCCGCTGCCGCAGGATCTGCTGGAAAAAATGCTCGCGGCGAAAAACTTCCAGTCCGGCCTGATGATGGTCCGTCAGCTGGAGTTCTCGCTGTTCGACTTCGAACTGCACGCCACCCACGGTGACGGCCGCAGTCCGCTGCAAGTGCTTGAAGGCGTGCGTGACGAGGTGTCGGTAATGCGCCCACCGGCCTACAACCGTTTCCCGAACAGTTTCGCGCACATCTTCGCCGGCGGTTACGCAGCGGGTTACTACAGCTACAAGTGGGCTGAAGTGCTCTCGGCCGATGCCTTCTCGAAGTTCGAAGAAGACGGCGTGCTCAACGCAGAAACCGGTCGCGCCTTCCGCGAAGCGATTCTGGCGCGCGGCGGTTCGCAGGCACCGATGGTGCTGTTCGTCGACTTCCGTGGCCGTGAGCCGTCGATTGACGCACTGTTGCGCCATAGCGGCCTGAGTGAGGACGCGGCAGCATGAATGAGGGGCCTGTGATTACCAAGAAGCGCTTTATCGCCGGGGCAGTCTGCCCGGCGTGCAGCGAGCCGGACAAATTGATGATGTGGAACGAAGACCTCGTCCCGCATCGTGAGTGTGTGGCTTGCGGTTACTCGGATACGCTCAACGAGCAAGGGCTGTCGGTACCGAAAGAGCTGGGCACGCGGGTCAACACCAGCGCGCTGAACAAACCTGCACCGGACAAAACCGTGCAGGCGGTGCAGTTCTTTCCGAATCCGAAGCTGAAGAAAAAGACTGAAGACTGAGTCGCTGTTTAGCCTTCCACGACGCAATGTCGTGGAAGGTCTCGGTTACTTCAGATTGACTGACTGAAACCAGCTCTTCATCGAGCAGGTGGCGAACGCGCTGGTGCTGCAATCACCATTGGCCAGCGCCGTGCGCAGCTTGTCGACATCGGCCTGCATCACGTAACGCACGCTGTCGCGAAAGTGCCCACTCTCACCAAAACCGCCCTGGGTCATCTCGCTCAAGGCATCTTCCTTGCTCCAGCCCTGCACCACCACCCGATACATCGCCGCCATCAGGCCAGTGCGGTCGGAGCCGTGTTTGCAATGCATCAACACCGGACCGTTGGCTTCGGCAGCCTGAATCGCACGCAGCGCCTTGAGCACATCGGCGTCATCGACGTGGTTGGTGCGATACGGCAGTTGCACTTGATTGATGCCAGGCTCGGACAACCAGTTGCTATCGGCCTCCGGCAGGAAGTTGATCACCGTGGCGACTTTGAGATTTTTCAGCAACGGAACTGCACCGCCATCCGGCAACGCACTGCGGTAGAGCGTCGGCGACATCTGAAACAGGTTGTATTGCACTTCGACCGGTTGCGCCCATTCAGTCGGGCGGACGGCCGTTGCCGATGCGGCGTGGGCCGGCATCCAGGGCAGCAGTACTACAAGCGATAAACACAAAGCAGAGAACAAACGCACTCGGGACATGCTGGGTGACCGTGTCGGGATTCATCGATGAGAGGAGCCGCAGCTTCGATGTTCAGCGGTCAAAGCCCCGTGAGCCATTTGTAAAAGAATCGTGAATCAGCGCTGTTTCATTGAGTTCGGCGAAGAAAAACCGGTATTTTTTCCACTGAATCGGTTCACCCGGAAGCTTAGCCTGCTACCATTTGTCACACGATGTTGCAGACGCGTCCCCCTTTTCCGGGTCAGACCGAATCCGTCTCGACGATAAATCCTCAAGCCGTTCGCAGAAGCGGCTACCCCTGATGCCTGATGAGGTGCACCCCATGTCTGATGAAAGTCGAGACAACCCGCGGCGTGAGTTTTTGCGCAAATCCCTGACCCTGATTCCAGTGGTCACCCTGGCCGGTACCGGTCTGGGCAGCAGCGTCCTGCAAGCCGCGCCTGAAGCAGCGCCGGCAGCACCCGCGCCGCAGCCGGTTCGAGCGGATGCTGGCGTTTATCAGCCGAGCTACTTCACCGCCGAAGAATGGGCGTTCATCAATGCCGCCGTCGCGCAATTGATCCCCAACGATGCTCAAGGCCCGGGCGCGCTCGAAGCCGGTGTGCCGGAATACATCGACCGCCAGATGAACACGCCATACGCCG
Source organism: Pseudomonas sp. NPDC089741 (assembly GCF_044748825.1). Taxonomy (NCBI): domain Bacteria; kingdom Pseudomonadati; phylum Pseudomonadota; class Gammaproteobacteria; order Pseudomonadales; family Pseudomonadaceae; genus Pseudomonas; species Pseudomonas sp. NPDC089741. Next base: position 22,960 of record NZ_JBIVGT010000039.1, read on the forward strand.
CCGGTGCCCTGTGGTACATGCAAGGCCCGTTCAATGCCGACGCCGCGCCCGAGATGGGCTGGCAGAGCAAACTGGTGCCCAAAGAGATCTATCGCCTCGGCATCGCTGCCACGGATCAGTGGGCAAAATCCCTCAACGGTAAAGTATTTGCTGAGCAAGACAGCGCTACCCGAGACGATTTGCTCAAGCAACTCGAAGCCGGCAAACCGCAGTTCGACGCGGTTCCGGCGAAGATTTTCTTCAATCTGCTGCTGCAAAACACCAAGGAAGGGTTCTTCTGTGACCCGATCCACGGCGGCAACAAAGGCATGGTCGGCTGGACCATGATCGGCTTCCCCGGCGCCCGCGCCGATTTCATGGATTGGGTGGAACGCAACGAGCAATACCCCTTCCCGGCAGTTTCGATTCGCGGCGAGAGGGCGTAAGCATGGCAACGGTAATGAAGAAGGTTGACGCAGTCATCGTCGGTTTCGGCTGGACCGGCGCGATCATGGCCAAGGAACTGACCGAAGCAGGTTTGAACGTGCTGGCGCTGGAGCGCGGGCCGATGCAGGACACCTACCCCGACGGCAACTATCCACAGGTGATCGACGAACTCACCTACAGCGTGCGCAAAAAACTCTTTCAGGACATCTCCAAAGAGACCGTGACCATTCGCCACAGCGTCAACGACATCGCCCTGCCGAACCGCCAGTTGGGCGCGTTTCTGCCGGGTAATGGTGTCGGTGGTGCTGGCCTGCACTGGTCGGGCGTGCATTTTCGGGTCGACCCGATCGAGTTGCGCATGCGCAGCCACTATGAAGAGCGCTACGGCAAAAGCTTCATCCCCAAGGACATGACCATCCAGGACTTCGGCGTCAGCTATGAAGAGCTGGAGCCGTTCTTCGATTACGCCGAAAAAGTTTTCGGCACCTCGGGCCAGGCGTGGACGGTGAAAGGCCAACTGGTCGGTCAGGGCAAGGGCGGCAACCCGTACGCGCCGGATCGCTCCAACCCGTTCCCGCTGCAAGCGCAGAAGAACACCGTATCCGCACAGCTGTTCGGCAAAGCGGCTACAGAAGTCGGGTACAAACCCTACAACCTGCCGTCCGCGAATACGTCGGGGCCGTACACCAACCCTTACGGCGCACAGATGGGCCCGTGCAACTTCTGCGGTTTCTGCAGCGGTTATGTTTGCTACATGTACTCCAAGGCGTCGCCGAACGTGAATATTCTGCCGGCGCTGAAACCGCTGCCGAATTTCGAGTTGCGCGCCAACGCCCACGTGCTGCGGATCAACCTCGACAGCACCAAGAGCAAAGCCACCGGCGTCACCTATGTCGACGGCCAGGGCCGCGAGATCGAGCAACCGGCGGATCTGGTGATCCTCGGTGCCTTCCAGTTGCACAACGTGCGTCTGATGCTGCTCTCGGGGATCGGCAAGCCATACGACCCGAAGACTGGCGAAGGCGTGGTCGGGCGTAACTTCGCCTACCAGAACATGGCGACCATCAAGGCGTTCTTCGACAAGGACACCCACACCAACAACTTCATCGGCGCTGGCGGCAACGGCGTGGCGCTGGACGACTTCAACGCCGACAACTTCGACCACGGCCCGCACGGCTTCGTCGGCGGCTCGCCGATGTGGGTCAACCAGGCAGGCAGCCGGCCGATTGCCGGCACCTCGAACCCGCCGGGCACCCCGGCCTGGGGCAGTGCGTGGAAACGCGCGACCGCCGATTACTACACCCATCAGGTGTCGATGGATGCCCACGGCGCTCATCAGTCCTACCGTGGCAACTACCTCGACCTCGACCCGGTGTACCGCGATGCCTACGGTTTGCCACTGCTGCGGATGACTTTCGACTGGCAGGAAAACGACATCAAGATGAACCGCTTCATGGTCGAAAAAATGGGCAAGGTCGCCGAAGCGATGGGGCCGAAAGCCATTGCGGTGATCGGCAAGCAAGTCGGCGATCACTTCAACACCGCGGCGTATCAGACCACCCACCTCAACGGCGGCGCGATCATGGGCACCGATCCGAAGACCAGCGCGCTGAACCGCTACTTGCAGAGCTGGGACGTGCACAACGTCTTCGTCCCGGGCGCCTCGGCGTTCCCGCAGGGCCTGGGTTACAACCCGACCGGGCTGGTTGCCGCACTGACCTATTGGTCGGCGAAGGCGATCCGCGAGCAATACCTGAAAAACCCCGGCCCGCTGGTTCAGGCTTAAGGAGCGATGACCATGAAGAATTTCGTTATCGCGACCCTGGCGCTGCTCGGCAGCGCCTCAATTCATGCGGCTGACGTTGATCAAGCATTGATCAAACAAGGCGAATACCTCGCCCGTGCCGGTGACTGCGTGGCCTGCCACACCGCCAAGGGCGGCAAGCCGTTCGCCGGTGGCCTGCCGATGGAAACGCCGATCGGCACGATCTACTCGACCAACATCACCCCGGATAAAACCGGCGTCGGTGATTACAGCTTCGAAGACTTCGATCAAGCCGTGCGCCATGGCGTCGCCAAAAACGGCAGCACGTTGTACCCGGCGATGCCGTATCCGTCCTACGCGCGTGTCAGCGAAACCGACATGCAGGCGCTGTATGCGTACTTCATGCACGGCGTTGAACCGGTCGCGCAGGAGAACAAGGCCAGCGACATTCCGTGGCCGTTGAGCATGCGCTGGCCATTGATGGGCTGGCGCTGGATGTTTGCACCGAAGGTCGAGGATTACAAAGCGACGAGTACCGACCCGGTGATCGACCGTGGCGCCTATCTGGTTGAAGGCCTCGGCCACTGCGGCGCCTGCCACACACCGCGCGCCCTGACCATGCAGGAAAAATCCCTCAGTGCCGCAGATGGCAGCAACTTCCTCGCCGGCAGTGCACCGCTGGAAGGCTGGATCGCCAAGAGCCTGCGCGGCGATCACAAGGATGGCCTCGGCGGCTGGAGCGAAGAGCAACTGGTGCAGTTCCTCAAGACCGGTCGCAGCGATCGCAGTGCGGTGTTCGGCGGCATGAGCGATGTGGTCACCCACAGCATGCAATACATGACCGACGCCGACCTGACCGCGATTGCCCGCTACCTCAAGTCGTTGCCGGCCAGTGATCCTGCCGATCAGCCGCATCAGTACGACGAGAAAGCGGCCAGGGCCTTGTGGAACGGTGACGACAGTCAACGCGGCGCGTCGGTGTACATCGACAACTGCGCGGCGTGCCACCGCACCGACGGCCATGGTTACACGCGAGTGTTCCCGGCGCTGGCAGGCAATCCGGTGCTGCAATCGGCAGACCCGACCTCGTTGATTCACATCGTGCTCAAAGGTGGGACTCTGCCAGCGACTCACACCGCACCGTCCACGTTCACCATGCCGGGTTTCGCCTGGCGCCTGTCGGATCAGGAAGTGGCGGATGTGGTGAGTTTTATTCGTGGCAGTTGGGGCAACAAGGGGGCGGCGGTCGGCGCTGACGACGTCAGTCGTTTGCGCACCAGCGAAATGAAAAACACTTCTGCAGATGATCTCGGCCAAGTAACCAACAACAACTAATAAAAAGCCCTGCTCGCATTCATTCGGGCAGGGCTTTTATTTTTACATCGCAACTAATCCAGCATTCAACCCATCTTATGGGTTCATGATGTTTACGTAAGCCTTGGCCAGCGCGAGCAACTTTGCCTTGTCATCTGCATCAATATCCCCATCACCATCGACATCTTTTTCATTACGTACATCAAAGGTTTTACCGGCGTCATAAGAAGAGGCGATGATAATCCGCGAATCCAGCAAGGACTCGGTCGGCACGCCGTTCTCTGCATCCCAACCCGACTCTTTCAACGCAAATTGCATGGACACCAGTACCTCATCCGGATCAACCGGAGTCGGCCCAAGCTTCTGCAGAAAGATGCCACGATGATTGAAGTTAGACATGATTAATTCCTTTTAAATATTGAATAGCAGAATGACAACAAAACCAATACTAACGACTTGGCGTTTTACACTGCCAGTTCAAAGATGTGTCTCCGGGTTGCAGTAACAGCATTGATCAAAGAAGATCCCGCATTTGCAAGGGTACTGTTGAATCATGTAAATCGCCGAACGGCACTAGCTGTTTCTTCGCACCAGCGATACTGTATGCACATACAGCGATCAGGATGCCTGCGATGCACACGCCTTTGCCACCTCGCGGACGCGGCACCGCGACCAACCCGCACAACCGTTTCGCGCCGAATCGTTCGGTGGCCGAAGATGACGGCTGGTATCAGGAAGTGCCCGAGACGCAGAACACCGAGGTGATGATCGAAACCGCGAAAACCATCATTACCCGCAACACCTCGCCGGACCTGCCCTTCGACCGTTCGATCAATCCCTATCGCGGCTGCGAACATGGCTGCATCTATTGCTACGCGCGGCCGAGCCACGCCTATTGGGACATGTCGCCAGGGCTGGATTTCGAAACGAAGCTGATCGCCAAGACCAATGCTGCGCAGGTGCTGGAAGAACAGCTGAGCAAACGCGGCTATCAATGCGCACCGATCAATCTGGGTTCAAATACCGACCCGTATCAGCCGATCGAACGCGAACACAAGATCACCCGGCAAATCCTCGAGGTGCTGCTGCGCTATCGGCATCCAGTGACCATTGTCACCAAAGGTTCGCTGATCCTGCGCGATCTCGACCTGCTTACCGAACTGGCGCAGCAACGGCTGGTGGCGGTGATGATCAGCCTGACCACGCTGGACGACGAACTCAAACGCATCCTCGAACCGCGCGCGGCGGCGCCCAAGGCGCGCTTACGCGCGATTCGGGTGATGCGCGAAGCGGGGATTCCGGTCGGCGTACTGTGTTCGCCGATGATTCCGATGATCAACGACAGCGAAATCGAGAGCCTGCTCACCGAAGCCCACGCCGCCGGCGCACAAAGCGCTGCCTACATGATGCTGCGCCTGCCGCTGGAAGTGGCGCCGCTGTTTGAGGAATGGCTGGCGGCGCACTATCCGCAGCGCGCCGCGCACGTGCTGAGCCTGATCCGCCAGAGCCGTGGCGGCGAGCTCTATGACAGTCGTTTCGGCGCGCGCATGCGCGGCGAAGGGGTGTTTGCCGACCTGCTCGCGCAACGTTTTGCCAAAGCCATCAAGCGTCTGGGTTTGAATCACCGCGAAGGCTACAACCTTGATTGCAGCGCCTTCTGTCCGCCGGGTCGCCAGATGTCGTTGATTTAGCGACAATTGGCCTATGGTTGAGGGGTTGGAGTCCTTCCGCCGAAACCCGCAGTCACGTTTTTTGTGACCTGGAACACACGTTCTAGAGCGTTTGATTCAGTTTGAGTTAAGTTTCGGCGGCTACCTTGTTCATCGAGTGACTGACGGGTCGGGATGACCCGGATAGTTTTAAACAGCCACTGGCTTCATACCGGAATACCGGGGAAGACTCCCTGAATCCGCCTAAGAGGATGAATCATGAGTGACAAGGATAAACAGCCGTTGGCTGCGTCGGCGCAAACCCCTGAAGCGGAATCCGCCGATGCAGCGCTGCGCCAGATCGTAGACGGCTTTTTGCATTTTCATCATGAGATTTTTCCGCAGCAGGAAGAACTCTTCAAGAAACTCGCCACGGCCCAGGCGCCGAAAGCGATGTTCATCACCTGCGCTGATTCGCGCATCGTTCCCGAGCTGATTACGCACAGCTCGCCCGGCGATCTGTTCGTGACCCGTAACGTCGGCAACGTTGTCCCGCCTTACGGGCAGATGAACGGCGGCGTTTCCACCGCAATCGAATACGCGGTACTGGCGCTCGGCGTGCAGCACATCATCATCTGCGGCCACTCCGATTGCGGCGCCATGCGTGCAGTGCTCAACCCGGACAGCCTGGAAAAAATGCCGACGGTCAAAGCCTGGCTGCGCCACGCGGAAGTGGCAAAAACCATGGTGCATGAGAACTGTAACTGCGCCGACGAAAAAGAAAGCATGCCGATCCTCACCGAGGAAAACGTCATCGCCCAACTGCAGCACTTGCGCACCCATCCTTCGGTAGCCTCGCGCATGGCGAACGGTCATCTGTTCATCCATGGTTGGGTCTACGACATCGAAACCAGCGAAATCAAAGCTTACGACGCGGATCAGGGACGTTTCCTGCCGCTCGATGGTAGCCATCCGATTCCGGTGGCGACGCCGAAAGCGCGCTTCTAAATCTTCCTAAAAATCTGTGTGGTTTGACGCCGGCCGCTGTTTCAGCGGTTCGGCGAAGCCATGCCTGAAGAAAACTTCGGGAGAATCGCCATGCGTGCGGCTCAATTGAAAGCGGTGTTGCCACGGGAGTTGCTCGCTTCAGTGGTTGTGTTTCTGGTCGCCCTGCCGCTGTGCATGGGTATTGCGATTGCGTCAGGGTTGCCGCCGGCCAAGGGCCTGATCACCGGGATCATCGGGGGTCTGGTGGTCGGTTGGCTGGCGGGTTCGCCGTTGCAGGTCAGTGGGCCGGCGGCGGGTCTGGCGGTGTTGGTGTTCGAGCTGGTGCGCCAGCACGGCATCGAGATGCTTGGGCCAATTCTGTTACTTGCCGGTTTTCTGCAACTGGTCGCCGGCCGATTGAAACTGGGTTGCTGGTTTCGGGTCACGGCGCCAGCGGTGGTCTACGGGATGCTGGCGGGGATCGGCGTGTTGATCGTGCTGTCGCAGGTGCATGTGATGCTGGATGCGTCGCCTAAACCTTCAGGGCTGGATAACCTCACGGCATTCCCGGCAGCAGTAGCGCAGGCCTTGCCGTCGTTCGGCTGGCAGGCGGGTCTGCTTGGGCTGTCGACGATTGCGGTGATGTGGCTGTGGGAGAAGTTTCGCCCGCATTCGCTGCGCTTCGTTCCCGGTGCATTGCTCGGTGTCGGGCTGGCGACCGGGGCGAGTCTGCTGCTGGCGTTGCAGGTGAAACGCGTCGAGGTGCCGGCGAATCTGGCGGAAGCTATTGATTGGCTGAAGCCTGCGGACTTGCTCAGTCTGGCTGACCCGACGCTGTTGATCGCGGCGTTCGCGGTGGCGTTTATCGCCAGCGCCGAAACCCTGTTGTCCGCCGCTGCGGTGGATCGCATGCACAACGGCGTACGGTCGGACTTCGACCGCGAACTGTCGGCGCAAGGTGTCGGCAACATGCTCTGCGGTCTGGTCGGCGCGCTGCCGATGACCGGGGTGATCGTGCGCAGTTCGGCCAACGTTCAGGCCGGCGCGACCACGCGTTACTCGACGATCTTCCATGGCCTGTGGCTGCTGGCGTTTGTGCTGTTGCTGTCGAGCGTGCTGCAAAGCATTCCGGTGGCGAGCCTGGCGGGCGTGCTGGTCTATACCGGATTCAAACTGGTCGACCTGAAAGCCTTTCGCGGTCTGAGTCGCTATGGGCGGATGCCGATGTTCACCTATGTGGCGACAGCGCTGGCAATCATCTTCACTGACCTGCTGACCGGTGTATTGATCGGTTTCGGTCTGACGATGTTGAAGCTGGCGTTCAAGGCTTCGCGCTTGAAGATCAGCCTGATCGATCTGCCGCAGGACGGTGAGATGGAGCTGCGTCTGGTCGGCGCGGCGACCTTCCTCAAGGTGCCGGCGCTGACCCAGGTGCTGGGCAGTATTGCGGCGGGCACGACGGTGCATGTGCCGCTCAACAATCTGAGCTACATCGACCATTCGTGTCTGGAGTTGCTGGAAGAGTGGGGCCGGGCGAATGCGGCGAAGGGCTCGAAGCTGTTGATCGAGTCGCGTGGGTTGAAGCGCAGGCTTGAGGGACGGATTCGCACAACAACAGGCATCGGTGCAGCCGGCTAAATCTCCCGGTTGAACTCAACCCCTGTAGGAGCTGCCGCAGGCTGCGATCTTTTGATGTTGTTTTTAACAATCAAGATCAAAAGATCGCAGCCTGCGGCAGCTCCTACATTGGATCGTGTGAACTCAGGCGGCAGGCTGGTCGAGTTCCAGGCCCACGCCCAGTCGGCGGCCCATGCACGGCCAGCGTTTCCACGCCGCGCCGGTGTCCGGGCTGCTGAGTTTGTCGCGGTAGGCTTCTACCGACTCCAGCGCAAAACTCTCGTCGTTGAGCATCTCGTCGATCGCGTGATGCACCGCTTCGTCCAGTTGGTTGGCAAATTCCTCACCGATCAATTGGTGAGCAATCAAGTTGGCGACCGTCATGTCCAAGGGGATCAGTGGCTGGCCGAAATGCTTGATGTACAGGTCGTTGACCTCTTCGACAAAACGGTGCGCCAGATAGGCTTCGTCGAGCAGGCTGTCCAGGCCAACGTGCCCGGCCATGATGGCGGGAGGCTGGAGGAAATACTGCTCGGCGATTTTCAGCACCGGTTTGATCTGCGATTCGATTCCCGCTTCCCTGGCGACTTCATTGGCTGCGTCCAGCAGGTCAGGCACTTCATCGATATAGGCGGCGACAAAACGCGTCAGCACGCCTTGGGCGTCGGCTTCCGGCAATTGAATGGCCGGGTGTAAATGAGGCAGCTTGCTTTCCAGCTGACGAGTCAGCAGGCCGGTGTCTTTTTCGTGTTGTTGGGCTTTTTGGATCTGCTCGCGCAATGCGGCGGTGTTCATGAAAACTCCAGGAAACAAGGCAATGAAATAGGGAAGACATAACTTAGCTGGCTTACGAAAAATGCTAAGACGCATTTGTCATAATTATTTCATCCTTGATGCACCTGCGTTATATCGATTTGCCACCACTCGTCTGCATCCTTCTCCATTCGTGCCCTCGAATGCAAGCACCCGCTGTTTCAGATGATTTACGTCGGCACATTGCAATTCTCAGTCGCTGTCTATACTCGCCAGTGAATGGAGTTAGCTGATGACGCCCGACTGCACCCGCAGCAAGGCCCGGCGATTCAAGTTCGTAGTCTGATGCAGCCGCTCCCTTGCCGCAGGCGAAAGCCGGCGGGATAACAAGAACGATAAGGGGAACCCGCAATGATGCGACATCCACACGTCTGGATGGGCCTCCTGTTGTGGTCGATTTTCAGTCCGGCACACGCCGCATGGACTGTGAATATGGCGCCTGGAGCGACTGAAATCAGTCACGCAGTATTCGACCTGCACATGACCATTTTCTGGATATGTGTGGTGATCGGGATCATCGTCTTCGGCGCCATGTTCTGGTCGATGATGGTGCACCGCCGTTCTACCGGGCAGGTCGCCGCAAAATTCCACGAAAGCACCACCGTCGAGATTCTCTGGACCATCGTACCTTTCCTGATTCTGGTGGCGATGGCCGTGCCGGCGACCGCCACCCTGATCAGGATGTACGACACCAGTGAGCCGGATATCGATATCCAGATCACCGGTTATCAGTGGAAGTGGCACTACAAGTACCTGGGCCAGGACGTCGAGTTCTTCAGCAACCTGGCCACCCCCGCCGAGCAGATCCACAACAAGGAAACCAAGGGCGAGCATTACTTGCTCGAAGTCGACAAGCCGTTGGTGCTGCCGACCGGGGCCAAGGTGCGCTTTCTGGTGACCTCCGCCGACGTCATCCACTCTTGGTGGGTGCCGGCCTTCGCGGTCAAGCGCGATGCGATCCCGGGGTTCGTCAACGAGGCGTGGACGCGCATCGACAAGCCCGGCATTTACCGTGGCCAGTGCGCCGAACTGTGCGGCAAGGATCACGGCTTCATGCCGATCGTGGTCGAGGTCAAGGAGAAGGCCGACTACGACAAGTGGCTCGCTGACCGTAAAGCCGAAGCCGCGCAACTCAAAGAGCTGACCAGCAAGGACTGGACGCTCGACGAACTCAAGGAACGCGGCGACAAGATCTATCACACCACCTGCGTGTCCTGTCACCAGGCGGAAGGTCAGGGCCTGCCGCCGATGTTCCCGGCGCTCAAGGGCTCGGAACTGATCATGAAAGGCAGCAAGGCCGATCACCTGCATCGCGTGGTCTTCGGCAAACCGGGCACGGCCATGGCGGCGTTCGGCAAGCAGCTGTCGGAAGTCGATATCGCAGCGGTGGTGACCTACGAACGTAACGCCTGGGGCAACAACAAGGGCGACATGGTCACGCCAAAAGAAGTGCTGGAGATGAAACAGGCGGGGGACAAATGAGCCGGCCTATCGCATCTACCCGCCACGGTTCGCGGCTCACTGCCGCGAGCCACCCCGCCTGTTCACGTAAAGGAGACCGGCCATGAGCGCTGTAATCGATGACCACGGTCATGCCGACCACGCCCACGGTCCCGCCAAAGGCCTGATGCGCTGGGTGCTGACCACCAACCACAAGGACATCGGCACGCTGTACCTGTGGTTTGCGTTCTGCATGTTCCTGCTTGGCGGTACGTTCGCGATGGTGATTCGCGCCGAACTGTTCCAGCCGGGGCTGCAAATCGTCGAGCCGGCGTTCTTCAACCAGATGACCACCATGCACGGTCTGGTGATGGTTTTCGGCGCGGTGATGCCGGCCTTCGTCGGCCTCGCCAACTGGATGATCCCGTTGATGATCGGCGCGCCGGACATGGCCCTGCCCCGGATGAACAACTTCAGCTTCTGGCTGTTGCCGGCGGCATTCCTGATTCTGGTGTCGACCCTGTTCATGCCCGGTGGCGGGCCGAACTTCGGTTGGACGTTCTATGCACCGCTGTCGACGACGTACGCGCCGGAAAGCGTTACCTACTTCATCTTCGCCATCCACTTGATGGGGATCAGTTCGATCATGGGCGCGATCAACGTGATCGCCACCATCCTCAACCTGCGTGCCCCCGGCATGACGCTGATGAAAATGCCGCTGTTCGTCTGGACCTGGCTGATCACCGCATTCCTGCTGATCGCTGTGATGCCGGTGCTGGCCGGCTGCGTGACGATGATGTTGATGGACATCCACTTCGGCACCAGTTTCTTCAGTGCTGCCGGTGGCGGTGACCCGGTGTTGTTCCAGCATGTGTTCTGGTTCTTCGGCCATCCCGAGGTGTACATCATGATCCTGCCGGCCTTCGGCGCCGTCAGCTCGATCATCCCGACCTTCTCGCGCAAGCCGCTGTTCGGCTACACCTCGATGGTCTACGCGACGGCGAGCATCGCCTTCCTGTCGTTCATTGTCTGGGCGCACCACATGTTCGTGGTCGGCATTCCGCTGGTCGGCGAGCTGTTCTTCATGTACGCGACGCTGCTGATCGCGGTGCCGACCGGGGTGAAGGTGTTCAACTGGGCCAGCACCATGTGGCAAGGCTCGCTGACCTTCGAGACGCCGATGCTGTTTGCCGTGGCGTTCGTGATCCTGTTCTCCATCGGCGGCTTCTCCGGGCTGATGCTGGCCATCGCCCCGGCGGACTTCCAGTACCAGGACACCTACTTCGTGGTCGCGCACTTCCATTACGTGCTGGTGCCGGGGGCGATCTTCGGGATCTTCGCCTCAACCTATTACTGGCTGCCGAAATGGACCGGCCACATGTACGACGAAACCCTCGGCAAGCTGCACTTCTGGCTGTCGTTCGTCGGCATGAACCTGACCTTCTTCCCGATGCACTTCGTCGGTCTTGCGGGGATGCCGCGACGGATTCCGGACTACAACCTGCAGTTCGCCGACTTCAACATGGTCTCGTCGATTGGCGCGTTCATGTTTGGTGCGACGCAGATTTTCTTCCTGTTCATCGTCATCAAGACCATTCGCGGCGGCCCGCCAGCACCGGCCAAACCGTGGGATGGCGCGGAAGGTCTGGAGTGGAGCGTGCCGTCCCCGGCGCCGTACCACACCTTCACCACACCGCCGGAAGTGAAATGAACACCCGGCCTTTTGTGAAATTGGTGCAGAGGCACAGATCCCCGGTGGATGCTCACAAATCTTCTTTGGATGCACATAGAGCCCCCGTGGCGAGGGGATTTATCCCCGTTGGGCTGCGCAGCAGCCCCAAAATCTGCAATCGAGATTTATCAGGCAAACCGTGTGCGCTGGATTCAGGGCTGCTGCGCAACCCAACGGGGCGGTGCGACGTTTCGCTAAATCCCCTCGCCACAAACGCGTCACCGGTGGAGGGTGGAAGCCATGGCTGATTCGATTTCGATGAAGAAACTGGTCACCCGCCTCCTAGGGGTGGTGCTGGCGATGTTTGTTTTCGGTTTTGCCCTGGTGCCGATCTACGACGTGATGTGCAAAGCCTTCGGCATCAACGGCAAGACCGCCGGGCAGTACGAGGGTGAGCAAGTGGTCGACACTTCGCGCCAGGTGCGCGTGCAGTTTCTGTCGACCAACAACGTCGACATGCCATGGGATTTCTATCCCAAGCATGACGAACTCACCGCCAACCCCGGCGCAGTCAACGAGATGATCTTCATCGCGCGCAATCCCACCGACAAACCGATGAGTGCGCAAGCCGTGCCGAGCATCGCGCCGAGCAACGCCGCGGCGTATTTCCACAAGACCGAATGCTTTTGCTTTACCCAGCAGGTGCTGCAGCCCGGTCAGCAGATCGAGATGCCGGTGCGCTTCATTGTTGACCGCGACATGCCCAAGGATGTGAAGCACCTGACGCTGTCCTACACGCTGTTCGATATCACTGCCCGACATCCGCCGGTGGCTGTAAACACTGGCGGTTGAGCGTGCCCGATAAGGAGAACAATAAATGGCAACTCATGAGCATTATTACGTTCCGCCGCAAAGCAAATGGCCGATCATTGCGACCTTCGGCATGGCCATCACCGTGTACGGCCTCGCCACTTGGTTCAACGACCTGAAGGCGGCGCGTCCGGAATCCCACGGCCCGTACATCTTTTTCGTCGGTGGCCTGTTGCTGGCGTACATGCTGTTCGGCTGGTTCGGGGCGGTGATCAAAGAAAGCCGCGCGGGACTCTACAGCCCGCAGCTGGACCGCTCGTTTCGCTGGGGCATGAGTTGGTTCATCTTCTCCGAGGTGATGTTCTTCGTCGCCTTCTTCGGCGCGCTGTTTTACGTGCGGCACATCTCCGGCCCGGCGCTCGGTGGCGAAGGGCCGAAAGGCATCGCGCACATGCTCTGGCCGAACTTCCAGTTCACCTGGCCGCTGCTGCACACGCCGGATCCGAAACTGTTCCCGCCGCCGAAAGAAGTCATCAGCCCGTGGGGCTTGCCGCTGATCAACACGATCCTGCTGGTCAGCTCCAGCGTGACCATCACCATCGCCCACCATGCACTGAAGAAAGGCCATCGCGGCGCGCTGAAAATCTGGCTGGCGATCACCGTGTTGCTGGGCTGCTGCTTCCTGGCCTTGCAGGCTGAGGAATACATGCACGCTTATCACGAACTGGGGCTGACCCTCGGTTCGGGCATCTATGGCGCGACGTTCTTCATGCTCACCGGTTTCCACGGCGCCCACGTGACCATCGGCACGATCATTCTGTTTGTGATGCTGATGCGGATCATGAAGGGCCATTTCGACGCCGAACACCAGTTCGGCTTCGAAGCAGCGAGCTGGTATTGGCACTTCGTCGACGTCGTGTGGATCGGCTTGTTCATCTTCGTTTACGTACTCTGAGGATCCGCACTACCAAGGCGCATGCGACACCAATTGGCCGCTGTAAAAGCCCCAGGCGATCAAGCCGACGGTGACAGCGGCCAATGCCACCCGAACACTCAAGGCGATGACCAGGCGATTGGAACTGCTGTCGTCCTTGACCAGGAAAAACAGGCCGCTGAACAGGCTGATCACCGTGGCAATCAGCATCAGGACGATCGCTGTTTTGAGCATGGGAAGAACTCCGGGGGACAGGCGATGCAGTTGAGTATAGCGAGCGCAACGACTGACTTTGTGGCGCAGCCATGAAGCGTTTTCGTCCGGGCGTGATTCCGACCGTGGTGGTGGCGCTGTTGCTGCCGCTGCTGGTGTCTTTGGGCTTCTGGCAACTGAGCCGGGGCGCGGAGAAAACCGCCCTGCTCGCCAGTTACGCCGAACGCCGCGCCGCTGAACCGATGGCCAGCACCGAACTCCTTAATAGCGCCGACCCGGCTTATCGCCGTGTGCATCTGCACGGCCAGTTCGATGCCGCGCACAGTCTGTTGCTGGATAACCGCCAGCGTAACGGCAAGGTCGGCGTCGAGCTGCTGCAACCGTTTCAGGATCAACGCACCGGTCTGTGGCTGCTGGTCAATCGCGGCTGGTTACCGTGGCCGGATCGCCGCGTGCCGCCGCAATTCACCACGCCCACAGAGGCGTTGAATGTCGACGCCTGGGTCTACGTCGCCCCCGGCGCCACTTTCCAACTCCACGCCGATCCGGTCAGCAGCACCTGGCCGCAAACCATCACCGCCGTCGAACCCGCCAAGCTGTGGCAAACCCTCGATCGTGACGGCTTTGCCTACGAATTACGCGCCGAACCCGGCCCGACCAGCTACGAGGCCGATTGGCCGGTGGTTGCCATGGGCCCGGAAAAACACCTCGGTTACGCCGTGCAGTGGTTCGCCATGGCCACGGCCCTGCTCGGCCTCTACGTCTATTTGGGCTTGCACAACGCAAAGGAGAAACACCATGGGAACGGCCATGAATCCACCCAGCATGTCTGAGGCGAAACCTGCCGCCAGCCGTCGGCGCGGACGCATTCAGTTGCTGCTGATCCTGCTTGGCGTGATCGGCCCGATGGTGCTCGCCACCGGCATGTACAAATTGCAGTTCTGGGTGCCGGAAGGTCGCAGCTATCACGGCGAACTGATCGGCAACGGCCAGACCCGCGCCGACCTCGGCGTGCAAGCCGATGAAGAGCGCTGGCAGATGCTGGTCACTGCGCCGAAGGATTGCGCGGTCGATTGCCAGCAACTGGTGTATCTGGCGCGGCAGATCCAGGTCGGTCTGGGCCGCGATGCCGGTCGCGCCAGTCATGCGCTCGCCGTCGCGCAACCGCTCAGCGCTGATTACGCGGACAAGCTGACCCGCGAATATCCGCAACTGCAACGCTATCCGCTGGACGCCAGCGTTTTCAGCAAGGCCACCGGCGACAAAGCCACGCCGCAGCTGTGGATCATCGACCCGCACGGCAATCTCGTGCTGCGTTACGAGCCGAATGTGAAGGGCAAGGATCTGCTCAACGACCTGCGTCACCTGCTGAAACTGTCGAACATCGGATAAGGGCATAGTCATGGCCAAACCTGGATTTCGCCTCGCGCTGTTTGCCACCCTGCTGGCGCTGATTGTGGTGCTGCTCGGCGCTTATACGCGCCTGACACACGCCGGCCTCGGTTGTCCGGACTGGCCGGGCTGCTACGGTTTTATCAGCGTGCCGAAAAGCGAAGCGCAACTGGCCCATGCCGAGCTGCATTACCCCGACTCGCCAGTGGTGGCGCACAAGGGCTGGAACGAGATGATCCATCGCTATTTTGCCGGCACCCTCGGCCTGCTCATTTCGATTCTGGCCGGGCGCGCGTGGGTCAATCGGCGTCATCCGGGGCAGCCGTTGAAACTGCCGCTGTTTCTGCTGGCGGTGGTGTTCGCGCAAGCGGCGTTCGGCATGTGGACGGTGACGCTCAAGCTTTGGCCGCAGGTGGTCACCGGGCATTTACTCGGCGGGTTTGCGACCTTGAGTCTGCTGTTCTTGCTGACCTTGCGATTGTCCGGCGTGCTGCCGGCGCTGACGGTGCCCAAGCGTTTGCAGTATTGGGCGACGGCGGGATTGTTGTTGGTGATTGGCCAGATCGCGCTGGGTGGCTGGGTCAGTTCCAACTACGCAGCGGTGGCGTGTATCGACTTCCCGACCTGCCATGGGCAATGGCTGCCACCGGCGGATTTCGCCAATGGGTTTCATCTGACTCAACACATCGGCCCGAATTATCTCGGCGGGCAACTGGATAGCGACGCGCGCACGGCGATTCACCTGACTCACCGTATCGGCGCGCTGCTGGTGACGTTGGTGTTGCTCGGCCTCGCATGGCAATTGAAAGTGGTCGGCATGACGCGGCTGGCCGGCCTGGTGGTGATCGCCCTCGCCGCACAAATTACCCTCGGCATCAGCAACGTGCTGTTCCATCTGCCGCTGCCGGTGGCGGTGGCGCATAACGCTGGCGGTGCGGTGCTGTTGCTGACGATGGTGCTGGTCAACTATCACGCGCGCACCAGTCTGGTCCGGGTCAAGCAACCAGTGCTTGCGCGCTGGCGCCTGAGCCCGCGCAAACACGCGGCAGCGCCCATCACAATAAAAGGAGAAACGCCGTGGCGATTCTGATTGGCGAACGTCCGCATCAGGCGATCTGGCGTGATTATCTGGAGCTGACCAAACCGAAAGTCGTGGTGCTGATGCTGATCACCTCGCTGGTCGGCATGTTTCTCGCGACCCGCGCCGGCGTGCCGTGGACGGTGCTGGTGTTCGGCAATCTGGGGATTGCGTTGTGCGCTGGTGGTGCGGCGGCGGTCAATCATGTGGTGGATCGGCGCATTGATGCGGTGATGGCGCGCACGCACAAACGGCCGCTGGCCGAGGGCCGGGTTTCACCGGCGGCGGCGCTGACCTTTGCGCTGGTGTTGGCCTTGCTCGGTCAGGCCTTGTTGCTGACTTTCACCAATCCGCTGACGGCATGGCTAACGCTTGCTTCGCTGCTCGGTTACGCGGTGATCTACACCGGTTTCCTCAAACGCGCGACGCCGCAGAACATCGTCATCGGTGGCCTCGCCGGCGCCGCCCCGCCGCTGCTCGGCTGGACCGCCGCCACCGGCCACGTCAGCGCCGAACCGTTGTTGCTGGTGCTGATCATCTTCGCCTGGACGCCGCCGCACTTCTGGGCACTGGCGATACATCGCAAGGAGGAATACGCCAAGGCCAACATCCCGATGCTGCCGGTCACCCACGGCGAGCACTACACCAAAGTGCACATTCTGCTGTACACCTTCGCACTGCTGGCGGTGAGTCTGCTGCCGTACGTGATCCACATGAGCGGCGTGCTCTACCTGATTTGCGCCCTCGGTCTGGGCGCAAGGTTTCTGCAATGGGCCGTGGTGCTGTACCGTGGCACTCGGCCGCACGCGGCGATCAACACCTTCAAGTACTCTATTTATTACTTGTTCCTGCTGTTCATCGCCCTGCTCGTAGACCACTACTTACTGTTGAACCTATGACTCGAACCCAGAAAACCGTCTTCATCCTCGTCGCCGTGATCGCGCTGATCCTCGGCCTGACCGTCAACAAAGTGCTGAGCGGCAAGGGCCAGGGCGACCCGACTGCGCTGATCGACGCCGGCATCATCCTGCTGCCGCAGAGCCGCAACCTGCCGGACGTGACGATGACCGATCAGGACGGCAAACCGGTGGCGATCAATGATCTGAAAGGTAAATGGAGCCTGTTGTTCTTCGGCTACACCTTCTGCCCGGACATCTGCCCGACAACGCTGGCGCAGCTGCGGCAGATCAAGAGTGAATTGCCCAAGGACGCTGTGGACAAGTTGCAGATCGTGCTGGTCAGCGTTGACCCGAACCGCGATAACCCGAAACAGTTGAAGCAGTACCTGGGTTACTTTGATCCGCAGTTCATCGGCCTGACGCCGACTTCGATCGAAGAACTGCAGAAGGTGGCGAACGCGGTGAGTATTCCGTTTATTCCGGCGGATACCAGTAAGCCGAATTACACCGTCGACCATAGCGGCAATCTCGCGGTGATCGGGCCGGATGGCACGCAGCGGGGGTTTATCCGTGCGCCGTTGAATAATGCCAAATTGGTTGCGCAGTTGCCGGTGATGCTTAATCGCAAGTGACGGGTCAAAAGCCAAGAGCCCCTCACCCTAACCCTCTCCCGGAGGAAGAGGGGACTGACCGAGGTGTTTTTTCGAGTTGCGCCGACCTGCAATTGTGAGTCGAACTCAGGCTCGAAAAGCTTGAAGATCGGCCCCCTCTCCCTCGGGAGAGGGCTGGGGTGAGGGGAAGCTTCACAGCAGGTTCAAAGCCAAACACCAGACATAACAAAGGGGACGCTCGCGGCGTCCCCTTTTCGTTGCAACAATCTAAATCAGAACGCCGGCAATACCGCGCCTTTGTACTTCTCGGTGATGAATTTCTTCACCTCCGGGCTGTGCAGGGCCGCAGCCAGTTTCTGCATCGCGTCGCTGTCCTTGTTGTCCGGGCGGGACACGAGGATGTTCACGTACGGCGAGTCGTTGCCTTCAATTACCAGCGCGTCCTTGGACGGATCGAGCTTGGCTTCCAGCGCGTAGTTGGTGTTGATCAGCGCCAGATCGACCTGGGTCAGCACGCGCGGGATGGTCGCGGCTTCCAGTTCACGGATCTTCAGGTCTTTCGGGTTCTGCGCGATGTCTTTGACGGTCGACAGGATGTTGGTCGGATCCTTCAGGGTGATCACGCCAGCCTTGGCCAGCAGCAACAGCGCACGGCCGCCGTTGGTAGCGTCGTTCGGAATCACCACATTGGCGCCGCTTGGCAGATCATTGATGTTCTTCAGTTTGCTCGAGTAAGCGCCCAGCGGCTCCAGGTGCACACCGGTCACGGCGACAAGGTTGGTGCCCTTGGCCTTGTTGAACTCATCGAGGTACGGCTGGTGCTGGAAGAAGTTGGCGTCCAGGCGCTTTTCGGCGACCTGTACGTTCGGCTGAACGTAGTCGGTGAAGACCTTGACCTTCAGATCCACGCCTTCTTTGGCCAGTGCCGGCTTCACGAACTCGAGGATTTCTGCGTGCGGCACTGGAGTGGCGGCAACGGTGAGGGTTTCGGCGTGGGCCGAGAATGCTGCAACGGCAGCAATAGCAGCGATCAGTTTTTTCATTCAGCTAACTCCTTTTGAGGCGCCCGTCTGGCGCCTGCCAGCGAATGGCCGGCTCATGTCTTCTTACAAAACCGGTTTATTTGCGCGAGAAATGCACGACCAAACGGTCGCCCACCATCTGCAACACTTGCACCAGAATCAACAGCAACACCACGGTGACGATCATCACGTCGGTCTGGAAACGCTGGTAGCCGAAGCGGATGGCCAGGTCACCCAGACCACCGGCGCCGACCACACCGGCCATTGCCGTGTAGGACACCAGGGTAATCGCGGTCACCGTAATCGCTGCGAAGATGCCCGGGCGAGCCTCTGGCAGCAAGGCGTTGACGATGATCTGCCGCGTGGTAGCACCCATCGACTGGGTCGCTTCAATGATGCCGCGATCAACTTCACGCAGCGCGGTTTCCACCAGACGCGCGAAGAACGGCGTCGCGCCGACCACCAACGGCGGAATCGCACCGGCCACGCCCAGCGACGTGCCGGTGATCAGCACGGTGAACGGGATCATCACGATCAACAGAATAATGAACGGCAGCGAACGCAGGATGTTCACCGCCAACGACATGAACGCGTAGAGGCCACGGTTTTCCAGCAACTGACGCGGGCTGCAGAGGAACAGCAACACGCCCAGCGGCAGGCCGAGCAACACGGTGAACAGCAGCGAACCGCCGAGCATCAGCATCGTGTCGCCGGTGGCCAGCCAGATTTCGTACCAGTCGATATTGGTGAAGAAACTGATCAGGTCTTCCATTAGCGCAATACCTCCATGTGAACGTCAGCGGCGGTGAAGCGGGCGAAGGCCGCTTCCATGTCGCCACCGGTGACGGCGAGGGTCAATTGCCCGTACGGAATGTCTTTGATGCGGTCGATGCGACCGGCGAGGATGCTGTAGTCGACGCCGGTTTCGCGGGCGACGGTACCGAGCAACGGCGCGTAGGTCGCTTCGCCCTGGAAGGTCAGACGCACGATGCGGCCCGGCACGTGAGCGAAGTCATCACGCTGCTCGCTCTCGTCGACCTGCTCGCTTTCCTGGACGAAACGCTTGGTGGTCGGGTGCTTCGGATGCAGGAACACATCGGCCACCGAACCTTGCTCGACAATCACGCCAGCGTCCATCACCGCCACTTGATCACAGACGCGACGGATCACATCCATCTCGTGGGTGATGAGGACGATGGTCAGCTTCAGTTCGCGGTTGATCTCGGCCAGCAGTTGCAGGACCGACGCGGTGGTCTGCGGGTCGAGGGCACTGGTGGCCTCGTCGCAGAGCAGAATCTTCGGCTTGGTCGCCAGGGCGCGGGCAATGCCGACGCGCTGCTTCTGGCCACCAGACAACTGCGCCGGATACTTCTTGGCGTGGTCGGACAGACCAACCCGCGCCAGCAACTCGGCTACACGCTTGTCGATGTCGCTGCTCGACAATTCGCCCGCCAGGGTCAGCGGCAACGCCACGTTGTCGGCCACGGTCTTGGAGGCGAGCAGGTTGAAATGCTGGAAGATCATCCCGACTTGCTGGCGGAAACGGCGCAGGCCGTTGGCGTCCAGCGCGGTGACTTCTTCGCCGTCGACGATGATCTTGCCGCCGCTGGAGTTTTCCAGGCGATTGATCAGGCGCAGCAGGGTACTTTTGCCCGCGCCGGAATGGCCTATCAGGCCGAACACCTGCCCGTTCTCGATAGAGAGACTGGTCGGGTGCAGCGCGGGAATATCCTTACCGGCGACGCGGTAAGTCTTGTGGACGTTTTGAAACTCGATCACGTAGCGAACCTTGTGGGGCGCGTTAGAAAAGGATCAGCGGTTAGCCGGGCGCGCATTTTAGCCTGTCCGTATAGAGGTTCTTAGCATTTATTTCTCAATTAACCTTCGATTTGGCAATAACAAGATCAAAGGTCATAAAAAAGGAACGTCCAAAGCAGCCCATCAGTCACTAAGTAAGCGACTTGAAAACCCTGGGTGCCGTGCCCGGGAACCACTCAAGAGTCCCCGGCAAGCATCGGGGTCAACCGAGGAGTTTACGACTGATGAGCAAGAAGCCTACGTCCGACAAAAGCCAAATGGCCGGAACCGATGCCCCGGATCGAGCCAACACCAACGCCAAACTCGACAGCCTGGAGAAGTTCCGCTCCGACGCCACTGGCCAAGCCCTGCGCACCAATCAGGGCGTCAAGATTGCTGACAACCAGAACACCCTGAAGGCCGGCCCGCGCGGGCCGTCGCTGCTTGAAGACTTCATCATGCGAGAAAAGATCACGCATTTTGACCATGAGCGGATTCCGGAGCGCATCGTCCACGCACGCGGCACTGGCGCGCATGGTTTCTTTCAGGCCTACGAGAACCATTCGACGCTGACCAAGGCCGGTTTCCTACAGGATCCGGGAAAAAAGACCCCGGTGTTCGTGCGCTTTTCCACGGTGCAGGGCCCGCGTGGTTCTGGCGATACCGTGCGCGACGTGCGTGGTTTCGCGGTGAAGTTCTTCACCGATGAAGGCAACTTCGACCTGGTCGGCAACAACATGCCGGTGTTTTTCATTCAGGACGCGATCAAGTTTCCCGATTTCGTCCACGCGGTAAAACCCGAGCCGCACAATGAAATTCCTA
Source organism: Pseudomonas sp. NPDC089741 (assembly GCF_044748825.1). Taxonomy (NCBI): domain Bacteria; kingdom Pseudomonadati; phylum Pseudomonadota; class Gammaproteobacteria; order Pseudomonadales; family Pseudomonadaceae; genus Pseudomonas; species Pseudomonas sp. NPDC089741. Next base: position 44,221 of record NZ_JBIVGT010000039.1, read on the forward strand.
CCGGCGGCTCGGCCCACGATACGTTCTGGGACTTTGTGTCCCTGGTGCCGGAGTCGGCGCACATGGTCATCTGGGCGATGTCCGACCGGGCGATCCCGAAAAGCCTGCGCAGCATGCAAGGCTTCGGCGTGCACACCTTCAGGTTAATCAACGCCGAAGGCAAATCACGCTTCGTCAAATTCCACTGGCGCCCTACCGCCGGTACTTGCTCGCTGGTGTGGGACGAGGCGCAGAAGCTCGCCGGTAAAGACACCGACTACCACCGTCGCGACCTCTGGGAAGCGATCGAGATGGGCGATTACCCGGAATGGGAACTCGGCGTACAGATCATCGAGGAGGAAAACGAGCACGACTTCGATTTCGACATCCTCGACCCGACCAAGTTGATCCCCGAAGAAATCGTGCCGATCACGCCGCTGGGCAAAATGACGTTGAACCGCAACCCGGACAACTTCTTTGCCGAGACCGAGCAGGTCGCGTTCTGCCCCGGCCACATCGTGCCGGGCATCGACTTCTCCAATGACCCGCTGCTGCAAGGTCGGCTGTTTTCCTACACCGATACGCAAATCAGCCGACTTGGCGGGCCGAATTTTCATGAGCTGCCGATCAACCGTCCGGTGGCGCCATTCCATAATGGCCAGCGCGATGCGCAGCACCGCACGGTGATCGACAAGGGTCGCGCTTCTTATGAGCCGAACTCGATTGATGGCGGCTGGCCAAAAGAAACGCCGCCGGCCGCGCAGGACGGTGGGTTCGAGAGTTATCCAGAGCGCATCGACGCCAACAAGATTCGCCAGCGCAGCGAGTCGTTCAGCGATCACTTCTCTCAGGCGACATTGTTCTTCAAGAGCATGAGCAAGCATGAGCAGGAACACATCATCTCTGCTTACAGCTTCGAGCTGGGCAAGGTTGAGCGCGAGCACATTCGGGCGCGTGAGGTGAATGAGATTCTGGCCAACATCGATCTGGAACTGGCCAAGCGTGTGGCGGCTAATCTGGGTCTGCCGGCGCCGAGCAAAGGTACGGTGGATGTGCGCAAAGTATCTTTCGATCATTCGCCAGCATTGAGCCAGGCAAATCTTTTGCCGGAGAACATCAAGACGCGAAAAGTGGCGATTCTTGCCGCTAACGGCGTCGATGGTGCGGCGATTGATGCGATGAAGAAAGCATTGGCGGCTGAGGGGGCACATGCAAAGTTGCTGGGGCCGACTTCGGCGCCGGTGAAAACTGCGGACGGCAAAATGTTGCCTGTCGATGCATCGATGGAAGGCATGCCGTCGGTGATTTTCGATGCGGTGTTTGTGCCGGGTGGCGCGGCGTCGGTCAAGGCGTTGAGCGGCGACGGCGTGGCGTTGCATTACCTGCTGGAGGCGTACAAGCATTTGAAGGCGATTGCGTTGCAGGGCGAGGCGAAGCAGTTGCAAGACCTGCTGAAACTGGAAGCGGATGCTGGATTGCTGCAGGGCAAGGACGTGGCAGCGTTGACCAAACCGTTCTTTGCGGCGATCGGGCAGCACCGGGTTTGGGATCGCGAGCCTAAGGCGAAAGCCATTCCGGCTTAAAAAGCAAAAGATCGCAGCCTTCGGCAACTCCTACAGGGTGTATCTCAATCCCATGTAGGAGCTGACGCAGGCTGCGATCTTTTTTACGGCTTACGCGGGCTCAGAACCATCTGAGCCGGCACTGTACGCACGATCTGCTTCTCAATCTTCAGATCAAAATCCGGGTTCAACTTCTTCACCCGCTTGGTCAGCAACGTCGCCAACCATGGATAATCATTCGTGCGTGGCGCCTGAATGGTCACCCCACACTCATAATTCACCACATCGGCGGCGATGGCATCCAATTGCCGGCGAAGTTTGCGGCTATCGGTGATGTTCAGCGCGACCGTGGTGCTCTCGGCAGTCGGATCGATCACCTTGGCTTTGGGCTTGGCTTCGGCTGCCAGCAGCGCCGCTTCAGCCTTTTCCAGCTCAGCCTTGCGCGCTTCGGTAATGGCACCGTTAACGCCACCGGTCAGCGCCGGGGCTTTCGGCATCAGCGCACGGGCGCGGCTCAATGCAGTGGCGGCCGCATTCACATCTCCCTTCTGCAACACAATCTGGCTGCGGCGCAGATACGCTTCGGCAAGCTGCCGCTGGTATTGCTCAAGGGATTGGTCGTTTGGGGTGTCTTTCTGCAAAGCAGCCAATTGGTCTTCGGCAGTGGCCAGTTCGCTGCTGGCCAGACTTTGCTCCAGCTGTGCGATGGCCGTAGCTCGCGCATCGGGGGCTTGGGCCTCCGGCGGCGTGCTTTGGCAGGCGCCCAGCAGCACTGAAAATGCGACAAGGAGCAGATAACGGGAGGCGAACGGCTTCATTCCTGCGACTCTCTATTTGCGCAAAAAGCGGCCAAGTCTACACCCCACGACGGGGCAGAACAAAACTCAACAGAAACAGTGCGGCCGCCGTCACAACGATTGACGGCCCGGCCGGGGTGTCCTTGAACCAGGACAGCGCCAGCCCGCCGAACACGGCGAGCATGCCCAGCAGGCTCGCGCCCACCGCCATCTGCTCCGGTGAGCGGGCGTGACGCTGTGCCGCAGCTGCCGGGATGATCAGCAGCGAAGTAATCAGCAACACACCGACGATTTTCATCGCCACCGCGATCACCACCGCAATCAACAGCATAAGTGCCATGCGCAGGCCCGCGACCGGCAGGCCTTCGACCTTGGCCAACTCTTCATGCACGGTGATCGCCAGCAATGGCCGCCACAGCGTCACCAACAACACCAGCACCGCCGCGCTGCCGCCGAGAATCCACGCCAGGTCGGTCGGGCTGATCGCCAGCAGGTCGCCGAACAGATAAGCCATCAGGTCGATCCGCACTTCATGCATGAAGCTTAGTACCACCAGGCCGAGAGAGAGCGTGCTCGGTGCGAGAATTCCCAACAGCGTGTCGGACGCCAGCGGTTGGCGCTGTTGCAAGGTCACCAAAAGCACCGCCAGCAGCAGGCAGCCTACGGTGACCGCGACCGTCGGGCTGACATCCAGCAAAAAGCCCAGCGCCACACCGAGCAACGCGGCGTGGGACAGGGTGTCGCCGAAATAAGCCATGCGCCGCCAGACCACAAACGAACCGAGCGGCCCGGCCACCAGTGCCAGCGCCAGACCTGCAAGCAGGGCATACAACAGAAAATCAGCCATGCTTGCAGTTGTCTCCATGAACGTGAGGTTGGCCAATAACCGGCCCTTTGACCACCGAGCCGTGCAGGTCGTGGGCGTGGTCGTGATGGTGGTGATAAACCGCCAGGCTCTGCGCGTTCTTGCCGAACAGTTCGACAAACGCCGGATCGCCGCTGACCTGCTCGGGATGCCCGGAGCAGCAGACGTGACGGTTGAGACAGACCACCTGATCGGTGGTGCTCATCACCAGATGCAAATCGTGGGACACCATCAACACGCCGCAACCATGGCGATCGCGCAGACGGGTGATCAGGCTGTACAGCTCGGCCTGGCCGGCGACGTCGACGCCTTGCACCGGCTCGTCGAGTACCAGCAATTCCGGCTCGCGCAGCAATGCCCGAGCGAGCAGTACGCGCTGCATTTCACCACCGGAAACGCTTTGCACCGGGCTGTCGATGACGTGCTCGGCGCCGACTTCTTTCAGCGCCGCCAACGCACGCGGACGATCAACGCCCGGCACCAGTCGCAGAAAGCGCAGCACCGAAAGCGGCAACGTTGGATCAACGTGGAGTTTTTGCGGCATGTAGCCGACGCGCAGTTTCGGCTTGCGCCAGACGCTGCCGCTGTCCGGCTTGAGCAAGCCAAGCACGGCGCGCACCAGCGTGGTCTTGCCGGCGCCGTTGGGGCCGATCAGGGTGACGATCTGCCCCGGCTCAACGCTCAGCTCGATGTTGTCCAGCACAGCCTGCCCGGCAAACGTGACGGCGACCTGCTCCAGACGGATCAGCGCATTGCTCATCAAGCCCCCTGGCAACCGGAGCACAGGCCGACGACTTCGACGGTCTGCGCTTCGACGATGAAACCAACGTCTTTGGCGCTGTTGATGATCGCGTCGCTGATCACTTTTTGCTCAAGCTCGATGGCAGCGTGGCAATCGCGGCAGATCAGGAACTGGCCCTGATGCGCGTGTTCCGGGTGTACGCAGCCGACGAAGGCGTTGAGCGAGGAGATGCGGTGCACCAGGCCGTTTTCCAGGAGAAAATCCAGCGCGCGGTAGACGGTTGGCGGCGCAGCGCGGCGGCCATCCTGCTCGCTGAGTACCGCGAGAATGTCATAGGCACCCAACGGCTTGTGGCTCTGCCACACCAGTTCCAGCACCCGGCGGCGCAACGCGGTCAGGCGCAAGCCTTTCTGGGCGCACAAGGTATCGGCCTCGGACAAAGCGCTGTGCACGCAATGAGAGTGGTCGTGGGGACGGCTGGCAATCGGTGTAATAGGCATGGGCGGCGACGAGTTTTGATAGAGACGTTATTATGTTACCCGTTCTCGCCTCCTTGAGTGGTCATCGTGTCCCGACTTTTTTCTGTTTTTGTGGCTTTTGTCGCCAGTTTCCTGCTGATCGGTTCGGCCCAGGCCGAGGTCAAAGTCCTCACCAGCATCAAACCGTTGCAGCTGATTGCAGCGGCCGTGCAGGACGGCGTGGCGATTCCCGAAGTGCTGCTGCCGCCAGGCGCCTCGCCGCACAATTACGCGCTGCGGCCATCCGACGTACGGAAGGTGCAGTCGGTGGATCTGCTCTACTGGATCGGCCCGGACATGGAAGGCTTTCTGCCGCGCGTGCTCAACGGTCGGACGCTGCCGAGCATCGCCGTGCAGGATCTGCCGGGGATGAAGCTGCGTCGTTTCGCTGAAGACAGCCACTCCCACGCCGAAGACGCCGACGAACATGATCACGACCACCGCCCGGGCACGCTGGATGCACACTTGTGGCTATCGCCGGTGAATGCGCGGGTGATTGCCGACAAGATGGCCGCAGACCTCAGCGCTGCCGACCCGGCCAATGCCGAACGCTATCAGAGCAACGCCAAGGCGTTTGATCAGCGTCTGGACGCACTGGATCAGCGTTTGAAGCAGCGTCTGGCCAGTGTTGAAGGCAAGCCGTACTTCGTCTTTCACGAGGCGTTTGATTATTTTGAAGAGGCTTATGGCCTGAAGCACACCGGGGTGTTCAGCGTGGCCGCTGAAGTGCAGCCGGGCGCGCAGCATGTCGCGGCGATGCGCAAGCGGTTGCAGGAAGTGGGCAAGACGTGTGTGTTCAGCGAGCCTCCGTTACGCCCGCGTCTGGCCGAGACTTTGGTGGCCGGGCTGCCGGTGAAACTGGCGGAACTGGATGCGTTGGGCGGGTACACCCCGGCGACAGCTCAGGGTTATGAGCAAGTGTTGGAGAAGTTGGGTAACGATCTGGCCGGGTGCCTGGAATCGTTGTAATCCCATAGAAAAAGATCGTCCGAACGCGGCCCGAGCCTTCGGCAGCTCCTACAGGTGATCCCATGTAGGAGCTGCCGGAGGCTGCGATCTTTTGATCTTAAAGGGCGAAAGGTAGCGGTGTATTGACCTGCTGCCGCTGCGCCAACCGCTGTTCAAACTCCCGCGGATCGTGAATCAACACATCCTGCCCGGCAAACTGCTCCGCCGCGATCAACCGCGACAGCCAGAACCGCACACAGGCCACACGCAACATCGTTGGCCACAACTCAGCCTCCGCCGCCGTGAACGGCCGCAGCGCCGCATAGGCGCCGAGAAACGCGCGCGCGCGCGGCCCATCGATCAAACCATCCTCGTCCGAACACCAGTCGTTCAAGGCAATCGCCACGTCATACAGCATCGGCCCCGAGCAGGCGTTGTAGAAGTCGATCAGCCCGGTCAGGTGCGTGCCTTCGAACATCGCGTTATCGCGAAACAGGTCGGCATGGATGTTGGCCCGAGGCAGCGCGAGAATCTTCTCCTTGCGCTCGGTGATTTCGTCCAGCGCCTTTTGCAGCAAGGCACGCGGCTCATCGCTCAGGTGCGAAAGAAACGCCGTGCCCTCTTCCAGCATCCAGTCGAGGCCACGATCAGTCTTGCGCTTGATCATGCGCTCGCCGTGGGTCGCCAGATGCAGATGCGCCTGCAACTCGCCGACCTGCGCGCAATGCTGAGCATTGGCGACCTTGATGTGCTTGCCGGACAGGCGCGGTTGCAGCAGTGCCGGTTTGCCTTTCAGATCACGCAACGCCACGCCGTCGGTGGTGCGCAGTGCGTAAGGCACCGGCAGATCGGCTTCGTGGAGCACGTCGAGCAGGTCGATGAAGAACGGCATCTCCTGCACCGGCCCGCGCTCGACCAGGGTCAGGACGAACTCGCCCTGCTCCAGGCTGATAAAGAAGTTGGTGTTTTCGCTGCCGGCGGCGATCCCCTGGAAATCAAGCAGGCGGCCAAGCCCGTAAGGGGCGAGAAAGGTTTCCAGCTCGGGCCGAGCCAGGGGAGTGAACACAGACATGGTTAAAAACTGCTCAGTTCAGGCGTCGCGCTCAGGCGACGCCGATTAAAAGTCGGGAATCTTACTTCCAGGTAAAGATTTCCCACGACGGAATCAGCATATCCGGCTGGTCGGAGCGAATGTAGTTCGCGTCCGTACCATCGGCGCGCACCAGGAAATACGGTTTGCCACCCTTCGGCGTGACCTTGATCGCATAGACGAAGCCACTGCGACTGTATTCCTGGATGACCTTGTCGCCTTCCGTGTGCGTGTTGATCGTAACTTCCGGCTCCGAGGCGGGCGCATCATCCGCCGCCATCGCGGCCAACGGTGAGGCAGCAATCAGACCGACCAGCAGCAAGCGATTTAACGTACGCATGATAACCTTGTCCCTTTGTCGTCAACGGTCCCGCTATTCTAGCGCCGGACCCGCCGAAAAGGTTGATCCTGCTCATGAGCCAAGCCCCCCTCGTCCTGGTGGACGGTTCGTCTTACCTGTACCGCGCGTTTCACGCGCTGCCACCACTGACTACTTCCAAAGGCCTGCCGACCGGTGCGGTCAAAGGCGTGCTGAACATGCTCAAGAGTCTGCGCAAGCAGTACCCGGACAGCCCGTTCGCCGTGGTGTTCGACGCCAAGGGCGGGACATTTCGCGATGAGATGTACGCCGAATACAAAGCCAATCGCCCAAGCATGCCCGACGACATGCGCGTGCAGATCGAGCCGCTGCACCAGAGCGTGATTGCCCTCGGTTTCCCGCTGCTGTGCGTGGAAGGCGTCGAGGCCGACGACGTGATCGGCACCCTCGCCCGCAGCAGCGCAGCGGCGGATCGCCCGGTGATCATCTCCACCGGCGACAAGGACATGGCGCAACTGGTCGACGGCCACATTACCTTGGTCAACACCATGTCCGGTAGTTCGATGGACGTGGAAGGCGTAAAGGAGAAATTCGGCGTCGCACCGGAGCAGATCATCGATTATCTGGCGCTGATGGGCGATTCGTCCGACAACATTCCGGGCGTTCCGGGCATCGGCCCGAAGACCGCTTCCGGCCTGCTGGTGGGCGTCAACGGCGGCTTGACCGAGCTGTACGCCAATCTCGACATCGTCCCGACCCTGCCGATTCGCGGGGCGAAAACCCTGCCGGCCAAGCTCGAAGAGCACAAGGAGATGGCATTCCTCTCCTATCAACTGGCGACCATCAAGATCGACGTGCCGCTGGACGTCGAACTCGATGATTTGCAGATGGGCGCGGAAGACCCGGCCAAGCTCTACGAGTTGTACTCGCTGCTGGAATTCAAAAGCTGGATCAATGATCTGGATCGCGACGCCAAACGCCTGGAATTGAGCGCGGCCAGCGAGCCTGCACCGGCCGGCGATCTGTTCAGCGCGCCAGATATCGAAACTCCCGCTGCTCCGACCGAAGCGGCGTACGAAACCATCCTCGATCAGGCACGTTTCGATGTCTGGCTGGAAAAACTCAGCAACGCCAAGCTGTTCGCCTTCGACACCGAAACCACCGGCATCGATGCACAGCAGGCGCAACTGGTCGGCCTGTCGTTCGCCGTGCAGGCCAACGAGGCCGCGTACATTCCGCTGACCCACTCCTACATCGGCGTGCCGGAGCAACTGGATCGCGACACCGTGCTGCGCGCGCTCAAGCCGATTCTCGAAGACCCGAGCAAGCTCAAGGTCGGCCAGCACGCCAAGTTCGACATGAATATTCTCGCCAACTGCGCCATCGGCGGCGATCAGAGCCAAGGCATTACCGTGCGCGGTATCGCCTTCGACACGATGCTTGAGTCCTACGTACTCAACTCCACCGCCACCCGCCACGACATGGACAGCCTCGCGCAGAAGTACCTGGATCACACCACCGTGAGCTTCCAGGACATCGCCGGCAAAGGCGCCAAGCAGTTGACCTTCGACCAGATCGCGCTAGAGCAGGCCGGCCCGTATGCCGCCGAAGACGCCGACATCACCCTGCGTCTGCACCAGACGCTGTTCGAAAAACTCAGCGCCATTCCGAGTCTGGCCAGCGTTTTGACCGACATCGAGATTCCGCTGGTGCCGGTACTGGCGCGCATCGAGCGCCAAGGTGCGTTTGTCGATGCTGAGCTGCTCGGCATCCAGAGCATCGAGCTGGGCAACAAAATGGTTGCGCTGGAGCGCGAAGCGTTCGAGATCGCCGGGGAAGAATTCAACCTTGGCTCGCCGAAGCAACTGGGCGTGATTCTCTACGAGAAACTTGGTCTGCCGGTGCTGAAGAAGACTGCCAAGGGCCAGCCGTCCACTGCTGAAGAAGTGTTGGCGAAACTCGCTGAGGACGATCACCGCTTGCCGAAGGTGCTGATGGAGCACCGCTCGATGAGCAAGCTGAAAAGCACTTACACCGATCGCCTGCCGGAGCAGATCAACCCGCGTACCGGGCGTATCCACACTTCGTATCATCAGGCCGTGGCGTCGACCGGCCGCTTGTCCTCCAGTGATCCGAACCTGCAGAACATCCCGGTGCGTACCGCTGAAGGTCGTCGTATCCGCCAGGCGTTCGTCGCGCCAAAGGGCTACAAACTGCTGGCAGCGGACTATTCGCAGATCGAGTTGCGGATCATGGCGCACCTGTCCAAGGACGAAGGCCTGATGAATGCCTTCCGCAACAATCTGGACGTGCACACCGCGACTGCTGCCGAAGTGTTCAAGGTCGAGCTCAATGAAGTGACTTCCGATCAGCGCCGTGGCGCCAAGGCGATCAACTTCGGCCTGATCTACGGCATGGGCGCGCAGAAGCTCGGCAAAGACATCGGCGTCGACACCAAGACCGCCAAGGCTTACATCGATACCTACTTCGCCCGTTATCCGGGGGTTCGCGAGTACATGGATCGCACCCGCGCGCAGGCGGCGGATCAGGGTTATGTCGAGACGTTCTTCGGGCGTCGCCTGTATTTGCCGGAGATCAACTCCAACAAGCCGCAGGAACGCGCTGCCGCCGAGCGCACGGCGATCAACGCGCCGATGCAGGGCACGGCTGCCGACATCATCAAAAAAGCCATGGTCGCGGTGGATAACTGGCTGGCGACGTCCGGGCTGGACGCCAAAGTCATCCTGCAGGTGCACGATGAACTGGTGCTCGAGGTTCGCGAGGATCTGGTCGAGCAGGTCAGTGCCGAGATTCGCCTGCACATGAGCGAAGCGGCGAAACTGGATGTGCCGCTGCTGGTCGAGGTAGGTGTGGGCAACAATTGGGATGAGGCTCACTGAACCTTATAAACACGGTTCGCCGCGACATGGCGTCGCGGCAGCACCGGTAAAACCTGCTTATTTCGAAAAGCGCTTGTGATTATTCCAAAGCTTTTTGAAAAAAATCTGAACTAATCTGGAAGGACACCACTCAGAGTTACTGAATGGCTGGTGAAGCCCTTCAATGCTCCTATGTTGTGTTAAGTGTTGGCAGATATCTGAACCCCGCCCTAGCGGTTCGGAACTTGAACCCCGGAATTTCTCCCTCCCCAATGAAATCCGGGGCTTTTTTTGCCCAAAATTTGTCTGTAGCGCGTTCATGCTGCGTTGAAAGCACAGCTCAAATGCTCATTTAGGTTCCCTAAAGTCGAGCGCGACCCCGGCCGCTTTTCACTGCCCTTTCGCCTTGCCTGAACACACTACAAACAAATTTCCATATCCCGACTTACTCGGCTGCCGCCTCGGCGCCTTTGTCTGCCAGTTCCATCCAGCCGGCCAGTACAGTGTAGGCCTCTTCCAGGCCCATGCGTTTTGGCGCGGAGAAGAGCTGGATGGTGACCAGGTCGCCCCAACCCTTGCGAATTTCCGACTGCACTTTGAGCAGAGTGTTCTTGGCTGCGCCGTAGGTGAGTTTGTCGGCCTTGGTCAGCAGGATGTGCATCGGCATGCCGGCCGCAACGGCCCAGTCGAGCATCAACAGGTCGAAGTCAGTCATTGGATGACGGATGTCCATCATCAAAATCAAACCCTTCAAACTCTCGCGGCCACCGAGGTAAGCCTCAAGGTGACGCTGCCAGTGCATCTTCAGCGGGATCGGTACTTTTGCGTAACCGTAGCCCGGCAGGTCGACCAGACGACGATCTTCGTCTAGCTTGAAGAAGTTCAACAGCTGTGTGCGACCTGGGGTTTTCGAGGTTCGCGCAAGGCTGGCGTGAGTCAAAGTGTTCAGCGCGCTGGATTTGCCGGCGTTGGAACGGCCGGCAAACGCCACTTCGAAGCCTTCGTCGTCAGGGCATTGATCGACTTTGGCGGCACTGAGCATGAACGTGGACTGTTGGCACAGGCCGAGGATGGGATTCTTGAGTTGCATGGGATTTCCGATGTGGGCGGCGCCGGGATTGGGCGCGGAACGCGGTGTCGCTTCCGTTTCAGTGACGCCAGTATATAATG
>NZ_JBIVGT010000040.1:0-54751 GCF_044748825.1 Pseudomonas sp. NPDC089741
GGCTGCTGTGCAAATACCTCTCGGAAGAATGGGATTTCTCCTACAACTTCGCCAACGACGACAGCAGCGACGCCAGCGTAATGGGCCGTATCCGCCCATGGAACGCGATGAAGCTGATATCCAACGACATCATGCGTTACGCCGAAGAAAGCGATGACGGCAACATCCAGAACATTGATGTCAATGCGATGGAAAAGCACGCCAACCAGTACATCTCGCAGCAGATCTTCAACATTCTGACGGCGCAGGCAGTTACGACTGACTACGACCAGAACTACTTCCGTCGCGCCGGCATCGACATCGGCGAAACTATTCGCCTCGACGCCAACGACCTGTTCATGAGCCTGGCCGGCCCGGTAGCGATTGCCTACGCCGAATCGGTGGTGCCGGAAACCCCGCCGCCGAGCAGCGACAAATTCAAGGTGTTCGACAAAGAGCCGCAGCGCCTGAACATCGATGACCTGTTCTTCCGCTCGATCGACCTGCCGCACTTCAACAAGGTCACCCAGGCGATCGAAGGCATCAGCCTGCTGCCGATCGAGTCCAAGCGTTATCGCGCGTCGCTTGAGCAGTACAAGAATTCCGGCTACGACGCCGCCGCTTTGCACGACCTGCACTTCTTCAAGAACTGCTCGTCGGTGGTCTCGATCGTGTCGTTGCCGAAAGACTACAAGCTGTCGTACATGGACCTGAACCGGTTGAAGACTCACCTCAATAGCCTGTTCCCCAACACCACGCTCAAGCGTTACGCACTGGTGATCGGCGCCTCGGCCAACCTCTCGCTGACCACTTTGATCGCGAAGAGCCCGTGCCTGTCAGACGACTTCCTGACGCTGATCGTGGCGTTCATCAAGCGATGCTTTGCGAAGAACCCGTACCGTTTCGACGAGACCCTCGACAACTCGATTCTCGACTTCATCATCAACGAAGAATTCGACGAAGACCGTATCGACGACCTGCTCAACGAATTCGAAAACCCGGCGAAGATCCTTGATACCAACTGGTACGCGATCAAGCCGATGTACGAGAAGAAGTATCGCGAACTGATCAACGACAAAGAGAAGTTTGTCTCGATCAATGACATTCGCCTGTCGCGCGATTGTGTGAAGAAGTCGATCAAGTACCTGCGCGAGATTTATCGTCACCGGATTGGCAAGACCAAGGTTATTTCGCTGAATAACCATACCGGGAAGTCGTTTACGGTCTGATCCGGAACCGAGTCGCCGCCTTCGCGAGCAGGCTCGCTCCCACGATCGTTCCCACGCTCTGCGTGGGAATGCCGCCCGGGACGCTCTGCGTCCCATGCGGACGCAGAGCGTCCATTGATGCATTCCCACGCGGAGCGTGGGAACGATCATATCCAGAAACAATTAAGCAGCCGTTAGGCTGCTTACTAAACTGTTCCCGTTACGTTTACGTCACCGTGATGCCACCCTCGCTTGGGGTGTTTCTCTACGGCAACGTGCCATCACGCTACTCGGCTACACACTTTTCGCTGACGACCGGTCGCACCATCAAGGTGCGACGTCTGCAGCGACTGCCCTTTCCTGGATCAGAATCCACGGCGAAACCACCACCGCCCACAACGGCGGATCACGTTCGAAAAGATCCAGCGCCCGCGTTTCAGACAGCTTGGCGACCTTGTCTTCGGCCAGCCAGGCAGCCACTTTCTCGCCTTCGTCCGAGGCTACGGCCTCGGCAGCGGCGATCAGATCCAGCGTAGGGTCGACCCACAATAGGGCACCCTTGGCGAAGAACGGCTCCAACTCCTTCCAGGTAATAGATGCGGTTTCACCAAGCAGCTTGGCATAGAGGGTGCTAGGTTCTTGATTCATGGGCGCTGTTCCGGAAAAGAAATCGACGCAAATGATAACGTCGGTGGTCCGTCAGCAAAACCCGGTTGCAAATGGCTGCACCGAACGAAAAGAGCAGGAACGCCAAGGAATGCTGTTGATTGGGATATATGCCCACGAACGCCCCGCCGCAATTCTGTCTTTTTCATTCAAAAATGCGACACCCCCAAGTTTTGCCCCTCGGCGCCCGCTTCCCAGGCTGACAACCGGCGCTCTACACTGTACCGGTACAGTTGCCGGGGGCATTTCCGGAGGGTATCGCAAAGATATCTGACCCGGTTCTGCTGCTACGGCGCCAGAACTCAAAAAAATTACAACAGTAAGAGTGGAGCACTATGACTAAGGCTACTAAGCAGATTTCCAAACTGTTTGCCGCTATGGTTCTGGCCGGGGTTGCCAGCCATTCGTTCGCAGCTGACACCATCAAAATCGGTATCGCCGGCCCTAAAACCGGTCCAGTAGCCCAGTACGGCGACATGCAGTTCAGTGGCGCCCGCATGGCCATCGAACAGATCAACGCCAAGGGCGGCGTCGACGGCAAGAAACTCGAAGCCGTTGAATACGACGATGCCTGCGATCCGAAACAAGCGGTAGCGGTAGCGAACAAGGTCGTCAACGACGGCGTCAAGTTCGTCGTCGGTCACCTGTGCTCCAGCTCCACTCAACCGGCTTCGGACATCTACGAAGACGAAGGCGTGATCATGATCACCCCGGCTGCCACCAGCCCGGACATCACCGCCCGTGGTTACAAAATGGTCTTCCGCACCATCGGTCTGGACAGCGCCCAAGGCCCTGCCGCCGGTAACTACATTGCCGATCACGTAAAACCGAAAATCGTTGCTGTGCTGCACGACAAACAGCAATACGGTGAAGGCATCGCCACCGCCGTCAAATCCACCCTTGAGAAGAAAGGCGTGAAAGTTGCCGTGTTCGAAGGCGTCAACGCCGGCGACAAGGACTTCTCCTCGATCATCGCCAAACTCAAGCAAGCCAACGTCGACTTCGTTTACTACGGCGGCTACCACCCGGAGCTGGGCCTGATCCTGCGTCAATCGGCTGAAAAAGGCCTGAAAGCCAAGTTCATGGGTCCGGAAGGCGTGGGTAACGACTCCATTTCGCAGATCGCCAAAGACGCTTCCGAAGGTCTGCTGGTAACCCTGCCGAAATCCTTCGACCAGGATCCGGCCAACATTGCCCTGGCGGATGCATTCAAGGCGAAGAAAGAAGACCCGAGCGGCCCGTTCGTGTTCCCTTCCTACTCGGCGGTTGAAGTGATTGCCGGCGGTATCGCCGCTGCCAAGAGCGAAGACCCGGCCAAAGTGGCTGAAGCCATTCACGCCGGCACCTTCAAAACCCCGACTGGCGATCTGAGCTTCGACGCCAAGGGTGACCTGAAGGACTTCAAATTTGTGGTTTACGAGTGGCACTTCGGCAAACCAAAAACTGAAGTTTCGCCTCAGTAAGGCGCGCCCTGACTGACTGCCAATAAAGCCCACGGCGTGCCGTGGGCTTTGTTTTACGAATGTATGGGCCGCGCTGGCGTGATCCGCCAGTCTCCCCACCTGAAAATCTCAAAACCGTCATCAGCGGTTCGCTGGCAAAACCCGGATTCGAAGTGGATATAGATCCACGGGGCCGGGCGGGAAAATGACTCCACCAGTGAAATGCGTATCAGGTTTTTAGGAGCGTTGTAATGCCTGACCTCTATCACTTCTTCCAGCAGCTGGTTAATGGCCTGACCATTGGCAGCACGTATGCCCTGATCGCCATCGGCTATACGATGGTTTACGGCATCATTGGAATGATCAACTTCGCCCACGGCGAGGTGTACATGATCGGTTCCTACGTGGCGTTCATCGCCATCGCCGGGCTGGCCATGATGGGAATCGACAACGTCCCGCTGTTGATGACCGCCGCCTTCATCGCGAGCATCGTTGTCACCAGTTCGTATGGTTACAGCATCGAACGGATCGCCTACCGCCCCCTGCGCGGCAGCAACCGTCTGATCCCGCTGATCTCCGCCATCGGCATGTCGATCTTCCTGCAGAACACGGTTCTGCTGGCGCAAGACTCCAAGGACAAATCCATCCCCAACCTGATCCCCGGGAACATTTCCTTCGGACCAGGTGGCGCACATGAAGTGCTGATTTCCTACATGCAAATCGTGGTGTTCGTGGTGACCCTGGTCGCCATGCTCGGGCTGACGCTGTTCATCTCCCGTTCTCGTCTGGGCCGCGCCTGCCGCGCCTGTGCCGAAGACATCAAGATGGCCAACCTGCTCGGCATCAACACCAACAACATCATCGCCCTGACCTTCGTCATTGGTGCTGCGCTGGCGGCCATCGCGGCCGTGCTGCTGAGCATGCAATACGGTGTGATCAACCCGAACGCCGGTTTCCTCGTCGGCCTCAAAGCCTTCACCGCAGCGGTACTCGGCGGTATCGGCAGCATCCCCGGCGCCATGCTCGGCGGGCTGGTGCTGGGGGTGGCGGAAGCGTTTGGTGCCGATATCTTCGGCGACCAATACAAGGACGTCGTGGCTTTCGGCTTGTTGGTTCTGGTGCTGTTGTTCCGTCCGACCGGCATTCTGGGCCGTCCGGAGGTTGAGAAAGTATGACTAGGAATCTTAAACAGGCGCTGTTCAGCGCTTTGCTGGTGTGGGCCGTGGCCTACCCGGTACTCGGTCTGAAACTGACCATCGTCGGCATCAACCTCGAAGTGCACAACACCAGCCCGATGATTCTGGCGACCATCGCCATCTGCTCGGTGCTGATGTTCCTGCGGGTGCTGTTCAACCAGCAGATCAGCAAGGCGTGGAATTCCTCGCCGGGCCTGCCGCTGATCCCGGCCAAGGCCAGTAACTTCCTGACCCTGCCGACCACGCAACGCTACTTCATCATTGCGCTGATCATCGGTGCGCTGGTGTGGCCGTTCTTCGGCTCGCGCGGTGCGGTGGACATCGCGACGCTGATCCTGATCTACGTGATGCTTGGCCTTGGCCTGAACATCGTCGTCGGTCTGGCCGGTCTGCTTGACCTCGGTTACGTCGGCTTCTACGCCGTCGGCGCCTACAGCTACGCGCTGCTGTCGCACTACTACGGTTTGAGCTTCTGGATCTGTCTGCCGATTGCCGGCCTGATGGCGGCGACGTTCGGCTTCCTGCTGGGCTTCCCGGTATTGCGTTTGCGCGGTGACTATCTGGCGATCGTGACCCTCGGCTTCGGCGAGATCATCCGTCTGTTCCTGCGTAACCTGACCGACATCACTGGCGGTCCGAACGGCATCAGCAACATCGAGAAACCGACGTTCTTCGGCCTGACCTTCGAGCGTAAAGCCGCGGAAGGCATGCAGACCTTCCACGAGTATTTCGGCCTGCAATACAACTCGATCAACAAGGTGATTTTCCTCTACCTGGTGGCCTTGTTGCTGGCACTGGCGGCGCTGTTCATCATCAACCGTCTGCTGCGCATGCCGATCGGCCGTGCGTGGGAAGCGCTGCGTGAAGATGAAATCGCCTGTCGGGCACTGGGTCTGAATCCGACGATCATCAAGCTGTCGGCGTTCACCCTCGGCGCGAGCTTCGCCGGTTTCGCCGGTAGCTTCTTCGCTGCCCGTCAGGGCCTGGTGACCCCGGAATCGTTCACCTTCATCGAGTCGGCGATCATCCTCGCCATCGTCGTGCTGGGTGGCATGGGCTCGCAGTTAGGTGTGATCCTCGCCGCTGTGGTGATGATCCTGTTGCCGGAAATGATGCGTGAGTTCAGCGAGTACCGGATGTTGATGTTCGGTGCGCTGATGGTGTTGATGATGATCTGGCGTCCACAAGGTCTGCTGCCGATGCAACGCCCACACATGGAGTTGCGAAAATGAGCCGCGAGATTCTTAAGGTCGAAAACCTGAGCATGCGCTTCGGCGGTTTGCTCGCGGTCAACGGCGTGGCCCTGACCGTCAAAGAGAAACAGGTGGTTGCGCTGATCGGCCCGAACGGCGCCGGCAAGACCACCGTGTTCAATTGCCTGACCGGTTTCTACCAGCCAACGGGCGGCAGCATTCTGCTCGACGGCGAGCCGATTCAAGGCCTGCCGGGCCACAAGATCGCCCTCAAAGGCGTGGTGCGCACCTTCCAGAACGTGCGCCTGTTCAAGGACATGACGGCGGTCGAGAACCTGTTGATCGCCCAGCACCGTCACTTGAACACGAACTTCCTGGCTGGCCTGTTCAAGACTCCGTCGTTCCGCAAAAGCGAGCGCGAGGCCATGGAGTTTGCCGAGTACTGGCTGGAAAAGGTCAACCTCAAGGAGTTCGCCAACCGTACCGCCGGCACCCTGGCCTACGGTCAGCAACGGCGTCTGGAAATCGCTCGCTGCATGATGACCCGTCCGCGGATCCTCATGCTCGACGAACCGGCCGCCGGCCTGAACCCGAAGGAAACCGAAGACCTCAAGGCGCTGATCGGCATGCTCCGTGAAGAGCACAATGTGACAGTGCTGCTGATCGAACACGACATGAAACTGGTCATGAGCATTTCCGACCACATCGTCGTGATCAACCAGGGCACGCCTCTGGCTGACGGCACGCCGGAACAGATCCGCGACAATCCTGAAGTGATCAAAGCCTACCTGGGGGAAGCGTAAATGCTGCAGTTCGAAAACGTTTCCACCTTCTACGGCAAGATCCAGGCCCTGCACAGCGTCAACGTCGAAGTCCGTCAGGGCGAGATCGTCACCCTGATCGGCGCCAACGGTGCCGGCAAATCCACGCTGCTGATGACGCTCTGCGGTTCGCCGCAAGCGCACAGCGGCAGCATCCGCTACATGGGTGAGGAACTGATCGGCCAGGACTCGTCGCAGATCATGCGCAAGAGCATCGCGGTGGTGCCGGAAGGTCGTCGGGTGTTTGCCCGTCTGACCGTTGAAGAAAACCTGTCCATGGGCGGCTTCTTCACCGACAAGGGCGACTATCAGGAGCAAATGGACAAGGTCCTCGGCCTGTTCCCGCGCCTGAAAGAACGCTTCAACCAGCGCGGCGGCACCATGTCCGGCGGCGAACAGCAAATGCTCGCCATCGGCCGCGCGCTGATGAGCAAGCCCAAGCTGTTGCTGCTCGACGAGCCGTCGCTGGGCCTGGCACCGATCATCATCCAGCAGATTTTCGACATCATCGAAATGCTGCGCAAGGACGGTGTGACGGTGTTCCTGGTCGAGCAGAACGCAAACCAGGCGCTGAAAATCGCTGACCGGGCGTACGTTCTGGAGAACGGCCGCGTCGTCATGCAAGGTACCGGTGAAGCACTGCTGACCGACCCGAAAGTACGCGAGGCGTACCTCGGCGGCTGATGCATGCGCCCAACAAAAAAAACGGCCCTCGGGCCGTTTTTTTATACCCCACACATCCCCCCTGTATTATCTGGAAAAATTGCGATGAGTTGAGACTGAGGCGTCAGGTCGAACAAAAAACGGCGTTCTGGCCGTTTTTTGTGTCGTTCAATAAAAAGACCTCAGGTTTTGATATGCGCGTGCAGATAATCAAGCGCCTTTTGCACGGTATGGATTTTTTCGGCTTCTTCTTCTGGGATTTCCGTCTCGAACTCATCTTCTAATGCCATGACCAGTTCAACGGTATCGAGCGAGTCCGCACCCAGGTCATCAATAAAATGGGAAGACAACAAAATATTGCTCTCGGACAAACCTAATTGCTCAGCAACAATTTTAATCACACGCGACTGTATGTCATCCATCTTAAAACCCCACTTTCTCAACCTTGCAAACTTCAATTGCCTTAAGCAAATAAATATTTGCCGGTGATTAATTAGCTAAATTTCAATGCGCAGTTATTTTTCAACTCTCGATCGAAGCGTCTCTTTTGCAGCTAGCACCCCCAACGCCTGCAGGACTTTATTGACTGCGTGCAGGGCGCCCACATCCTCTAACGTAGCCTTTTTATTGAGAATTCTTCGAAAGCAAAAATAAATCTGCATCTCTCCCAATGCGGCACCATCGTGAACCATATCCTCATCAAGGATGATTTGAGCCTTTTCATTGATCTTGATTTCTAGAAACTCCATTAACTCAGCCCTGGTCATAACTCTCTCCTTTTTAAAAACCGCTAGCCTTTGAGTGTATTCAGCTGACTCAGAACCTCGAACTGTCAGAAATAACAGTCTTTTATGACCATTCGCGATTACCAACTGGTGTTTATTCCGCGAAGAACAAAAGACAGACTTCGCAAGTTTGAAAACGCCTGATATCAACGGCAAACACAGTCTCTGTAGGAGCTGCCGCAGGCTGCGATCTTTTGATCTTGATTCACCAGGGAAAAAAGACAGATCAAAAGATCGCAGCCTGCGGCAGCTCCTACAGGGGGTTTTGGATTATTTGGGAAAAATTTGCGGTGGGCTGTAACGCATTGTCGACTGGTTTCTCTAGAGGGGTAAGCAAGCGCAAATCGCTTGTACAAACCCTGACAAGACTGGAGAAACATCATGACTGCTACCACCCGCACCCTGTCCGCCACTGCCCTGGTTCTGGCCCTCGGTTCTGCCCTGAGCATGGCCGCTGTTTCCACCGCCCACGCCGCCGACGACATGGAAAAATGCTTCGGCGTGGCCATGAAAGGTCATAACGACTGCGCCGCAGGTGCAGGCACCACCTGTGCCGGCACGGCGAAAATGGATTACCAGGCCAACGCCTGGAAACTCGTGCCGAAAGGCACCTGCGCCACCACCGAAAGCAAGACCTCGCCGACCGGTTTCGGCCAGATGGAAGCCTTCAAAGCCAAATCCTGATCCCCGGTCTGCCTGAGTGACGATCATGTCCAACGCCCATCAATCTGCCCTCCCCCGCACTCAGGCAGCCCGCGCCGAGCTCCCGCCACGTGCGGGGCTCGGGCTCAAGAGCGAGCACTTTGCGCAAGTGCTCGGTTCGTCACCGGACCTCGGTTTCTTCGAGGTCCACGCCGAAAACTACATGGTCGACGGCGGCCCGTTTCATCATTTTCTGGGTTTGATTCGTCAGCAGTATCCGCTGTCGCTGCACGGTGTCGGGTTGTCCATCGGTGCTGAAGGGCCGCTGGATAAAGACCATCTCAAGCGCCTTGCCGAGCTGATTCGGCGCTATCAACCACAGTCCTTTTCCGAACACCTGGCCTGGTCCAGCCACGGCCCGGTGTTTCTCAATGATCTGCTGCCACTGGCCTACGACGCGCCGACGCTGAACCGTGTCTGCGAGCATATCGTTCAGGTGCAGGACAGCCTCAAACGCCCCATGCTGTTGGAGAATCCGGCGACTTATCTGGCGTTTCAGCGCTCGACCATCGATGAGCCGGAGTTCATCGCCGAGGTCGTCCGCCGAACTGGCTGCGGCCTGTTACTCGACGTGAACAATGTCTACGTGTCGTGCATCAATCATCAGCGCGATCCGCTGGCTTATCTCGACGCACTGCCGCTGCATCGCGTCGGCGAGATTCATCTGGCCGGTTTTGCCGAAGATTCCGACAGCCCCGGTGAACGCCTGC
Organism: Pseudomonas sp. NPDC089741; assembly: GCF_044748825.1. Taxonomy (NCBI): domain Bacteria; kingdom Pseudomonadati; phylum Pseudomonadota; class Gammaproteobacteria; order Pseudomonadales; family Pseudomonadaceae; genus Pseudomonas; species Pseudomonas sp. NPDC089741. The sequence goes on from NZ_JBIVGT010000040.1 coordinate 9,366, forward strand.
TGATTGACGATCACGGTGCACCGATCGATCAAGCGGTGTGGGATTTATACCGGCAAGTTCTGAAACGCATTGGCCCGGTGGCCACGCTGATCGAACGTGACAATCAAGTGCCGGCGTTCGATGTGCTGCTGGCCGAAGCGCAGCAAGCCGATCACTTGTTGCTGCAAGCCAGGGGGCGCGCATGAGTACGCACAGCGCTTTCGCTTCCGCGCTCATTGACACGCGGCTTCCCTGCCCCGACGGCTTGTGCAGTGCCAGCGGCGCCGATCCGGCCAGGCGCTTCGCGGTGTATCGCAACAACGTGCAAAACTCGCTGATCAACGCGTTGGCCGCCAGTTATCCGGTGGTCAGGCAATTGGTCGGCGAGGAATTCTTTCGGGCGATGGCCGCCGTTTTCTTACAGGTCCAGCCGCCGCAAAGTCCGCTGATGAGTCGTTACGGCGAAGATTTCGCTGACTTCGTTGCCGCGTTCGAGCCGGCGTCCAGCGTGCCCTATCTGGCCGATGTCGCGCGCCTTGAGCGTTTGCGCACCTGTGCTTATCACGCGGCCGATGCGTTGCCGGTGCGGGCGGAAGAAATCACTGCTGCACTCGCCGATCCGCATTCCCTGAGCGCCCTGAGTGTCGAGTTGCATCCGTCGTTGCATCTGCTCGACTCACCCTGGCCGACGGTCGCGATCTGGGCAGCGCATCAACGGCAAGCAACGCTCGCGGGCATCGACTTGCAGCAAGCACAGCACGCGCTGGTGCTGCGCAACCATCTCGTCGTTGAAGTGTTTGTCATCGAGCCCGGCACCAGCGCGTTTATCCGCCATCTCATCGATGGCCAGCCATTACTGGCGGCAGCTGAACACAGCCCTCCCTTCGATCTTGCACAAACCCTCGGCTTGCTGATCGCGCACAACGCCATCACCCACTTGAGCAACAAGGAATCGCCATGAACAACCTCATCGTCCGCGCCATCGCGCTGCTGGAAAAAATCCCCCACAGCCTGATCGCCTTCATCGCACGGTTTTCGATTGCCGCGGTGTTCTGGAAGTCCGGACAGACCAAGGTCGAGGGATTGGCCATTGACCTGATCGACGGCACCTTTCAACTGGGTTGGCCACGACTGGCGGACTCGACGATTCCGCTGTTCAAGAGCGAATACCCTGTGCCGCTGCTGTCGCCAGAGATTGCTGCGCACATGGCCGCATTCGCCGAGCACTTCTTTCCGGTGTTGATCCTGATCGGTTTCGCTACACGGTTTTCTGCGTTGGCATTGCTGGGCATGACCCTGACGATTCAACTGTTTGTGTACCCGGATGCGTATCCGACTCACGGCACCTGGGCGGCGATATTGCTGTACCTGATGGCGAGCGGGCCTGGGAAGCTGTCGATCGATCATCTGATCTCGCGGTATGTACAGCGCTGACCGTTCGTCTAATAGCCCCCGCCACCTGTCAATCCTGACAGTAGGCAGGAGGCTCATTACCGCGTTGACTCATGCCTTCGAACCGTATCACTTCGAAGGAAACGTCCATGAGCGCAAAAGATACCGAACCGGGTGTATTGGCCATTAATCCTCCTCGCATTCCAAATGCGACAGATCCAATCACCCCTTACCCGCCCCCATTACCGGGCGTGTACTACGTTGGTCTTGCGCAATCGGCGTTCACTCTGTCGCTGACCCGTGATCCCACTCGCAAAAACGCGGCGTTGGTCTTGGCCGATCCCCTTTCCGATGATCCTGCCAACCAATATGAAACCCTTGCTCTGAGGGTCAACAACACGCAGGTTTCCAGCCAATACGTAGAGCCGGAAGATCAAAATGGAATCGTGCAGGCACAACTGCCCCAGGCAGAACTCAACGAAGGCTTGAATATCCTGGAGCTGCGCTATATCCGAGCCAGCGGAAACTTTAACGACTCACGAAAGCTGGGAATCCAGTACCACCGAAATCTACCAGGCGGCAATGATGTGCCGGGAACCGGGGATCATCCTGATTTGCACCTGGATTTTGCATCGCAGTTGGGCAGTCCTCCGGTGATCGGGCCCGAGGAGTTCGCCAATGGTCTGGTCCGGCTGAATCTCGACTATCCGTTCAAACGCGCCTACGACACGATCAAATTCGAAATCAACAATGTGCCGTTTTTTTTCACGGTACAGCCGGGCGAGGAAAACAAACCTTTCGTTATCATCGTAACGATGGAGATGTATGTCTCGGCCGGAAAGCCTGGCGTGCTCACGGTCAGCTACACCGTGACCGATCAACTGGGCAATCCCACGCACTTGCGACGTTGGTCAAGACGGATATCGGCAACCGTCGATCCCGTGGACGGTGAGTTAGACGTCATGGGCGCACGCGTGGCCGCAGTGCAATACTGGGCCAACAAAGGCGCGTCGCGCTATATCACGGCCCTCGACGCGCGGACCGGCAAACCTCTCAGAGCACGGTGGCGATATGAGGGTGAAACGCAAGAAGTGGCTACCGCTCACTTCGATGACCTCCACCCCGAGCACCCACTTCATGTGCGATATGGCGGGCGAAGCGTAACCATCAGACCGGCGAATTTTTTCGGTAACGGATTCTGTGACCTCGACAATTTCAACCTTGCTCACTCTGCCTTCGTGGCATTGAAAGATGACGGAAATGTATTCACATGGGGTGTTCCAGACAATGGTGGTCGCACTGTGTCGATTAGCGATGTCAGCGTCGTGGCCTGGTCAATGGCGGCATTCGCTGCACTCAAGCGCGATGGTTCAGTCGTCGCATGGGGGAACTCAGTGTTAGGAGGGGAAGTCCCCGCGCCCATCGCGGCGCGTCGAGACATACGCCGACTGTGTACGGCAGGCCAGGCCATTGCGGCACTGACAAACGACAACTCCGTGGTTGCATGGGGCGTCCCGGCCAATGGTGGACAAGTGCCCGCCAACATCGCTGCGCTGAAAACCATCCGCAACATTCGGGCGAGCGCAACGGCATTCACTGTGCAACTGACGGACGGGTCGCTAATGGCATGGGGGGATGCCTCGCGCGGTGGAGTGGTGCCAGCCGACATCGCTCGTCTACGCAACATCGCCGAGGTGGTCAACAATCATGATTCGTTTGCGGCCCGCCTGACCAACGGCACCGTAGTAGCGTGGGGCAACCCAGACTCAGGAGGTCAACTGATCAGCCCTCTGAGCAATGTTGCCCGAATCATCAGCGCCGGCTACGCCTATGTTGCGCATCTGGACAACGGGCAAATAAAAACATGGGGCAGACCAGACTGGGGGGGCGCTGCACCGGCGTCGATTCTTGCCCTCCACAACATCATCGATATCGTCGGCGCCGGCTATGCATTTGCGGCCATTCTGGATGACTATCGTGTCGTGGCGTGGGGCAACCCGGACCACGGTGGGGAGGTACCCAGAGCGATAGGAGAGTTGCGCAATGTCGTGCAACTCGCCGCGACCAATGGCGCCTTTGCAGCCCTGTGTGCGGATGGCAGCGTGGTGACCTGGGGCAATTCTGTCTGGGGCGGGGACAGTGCTCTGGTCAGCAAGCGCTTGAAGGATGTCGTGGCCATTTACAGTAACTCTGAAGCATTCGTGGCGTTGACCAGGACAGGTGTCGTCATCACTTGGGGGCTGGCCGAGTCGGGAGGCCATGACACCGCGGCTGAATATGAACTGCTGGAAGAAATCTCCTATTCAGCTTCGACGGTCGCACAAGGGATCACAAGCGAACAGTCTATCTAGACACCAACGGCGTTGATACAAGAAGGCGCTGGTGGCCGTCAAAGTTGATCCAGCGCCTCTCCACTGCGCTTGAACCAGCCGATCAGATAGTCCGCCAGCACCTGCGTACGTTTCGGCAGCCCTCCCTGATACGGATGCACCAGGTACATCGGCATGCGTCGGGTCTGAAAATCACGCAGCAGCCATTTCAATCGCCCGTCCGCCAATTCCGCTTGCAGGAGGTACGAAGGCAATCGAGCGATGCCGGCGCCGGACAGCGCAGCTTTTTTGAGCAGGCTGTAATGGTTGCTGGCGAACGGCCCGGACACCCGCACCCGCAACAATTCGTGCTGCTGGTGATACAGCCATTCTTCGCGGCCACTGTAGTGACTGTTCAGCAAGCAGCGATGTTCGGCCAGCGCCTGCGGCATGATCGGTTCACCGAAACGCTCGAGATACGCCGGGCTCGCACAGGTCATTTCCTGCCAGGCCAGCAGCGGTTTGGCCACCAGCCGCTGATCGTTGGCGACCTCGGAACGAATCGCCAGATCAAAACCATCCCGCGACAAGTCGCGATAGCTGTTGTTCAGTTCCAGCTCGATCTGCACCTCGGGGTATTTCTGCGAAAACTCCAGCAGCAAGCCGTCGAAGAAGGTTTCCCCCAACGACACCGGAACCGTCATGCGCACGGGACCGGCCATATCGTCCTTCAAACGCGCCAATGCCTGACGGGCCTTTTCCACCTGAACAACCAGCGCTTGCGCTTGCGGCAGAAGCGCTGCGCCTGCCGCCGTCAGGCTCAAGCGGCGCGTGGTGCGCTGCAGCAACACCACGGAAAACTGCGCTTCAAGCTGGCTGATGCGCTTGGACAACTGGCCCTTGCTACAGCCCAATTGCTGCGCAGCCAGGGTGAAACTGCCAGCCTCGATCAGCACGGCAAACGCCGCCAGGTCATCCATTTCGCTCATGGATTGTTTCCATTTGAAAACCAAAGGTTGCCTATTAGTGCGCTTATCCGCAGAAAAAACCACTCTAGACTGAAACCTCGTTCAATCACTTGAGGTACAGCTCGATGAAAATTCTGTTGATAGGCGCTGGCGGCACCATCGGTTCGGCCGTGGACAAAGAATTGTCGCAACGTCACGAAATCATCCGTATCGGTCGTAACAGCGGTGATCTGAATGTCGATATCAGCGACAGCGCGTCAATCCGCAAGCTCTTCGAGAAAACCGGCAAGTTCGATGCGCTGATCTGCGCCGCCGGCAACGTGACCTTCGCGCCGCTGGATGAGATGACTGGAGACAGCTTCGCCCTCGGCCTAAAGGACAAGCTGATGGGCCAGGTCAATCTGCTGCTGATCGGCAGGGAATTCGCCAATGACGGTGCTTCGTTCACCTTTACCACCGGCGTGCTCAGTCATGATCCGATTCGCAGTGGCGCATCGGCGGCGCTGGTCAACGGAGCAATCGACAGTTTTGTTCGTGCGGCAGCCATTGAATTGCCGCGCGGTCTGCGGGTGAACTCGGTCAGCCCGACCGTGTTGCTGGAGGCTATGGGTAAATATGCGCCGTATTTCCGTGGGTATAAGCCGGTTCCGGCGGCGGATGTGGCATTGGCTTATGCGAAGAGTGTTGAAGGCTTGCAGACGGGTCAGACGTTTCACGTCGGTTAAGATCAAAGGATCGCAGCCTGCGGCAGCCCCTACAAGGGCATGTCGGGGGTTGTGATCTTTTGCATTTTGCCGACGGTCTTCATAACCCGGTGTACACGTATCCATGCAGGAGCTGCCGCAGGCTGCGATCTTTTGCATTTGACCGGCAGGCTGCGTAACGTGGCGGCACTTGTCTGGAGAGCCGAAGATGCGTGTTGCCCGTTCGTTAGTCCTTGTTGCCCTGCTGCCGTTGTTTGCCGCCTGCCAGTTGTTCGATGGCCAGCGAGAAAGTGCCTCGCACGTCGGGCAGACGCGGATGCAGGGGCAGTTGACCGCCGCTGACGGCAAACTGGTGTTCCAGCCGTGTCAGGATCAGCGCCAACTCGTCGTCAATGACATCGGTGGCACCAGCATTCTGCAGGAAGCTGCTACCTTGGCCGACGAGCAAGGCAAACTGTTCGCCGATGTTCGCGGCAAAGTCGCCGGCGATCGACTCGACCTGACTCAGCTGTATCGTGTCGAACGCTCCGGCACCGCCTGCGATGATCCGAATTTCAAACTGCTGATTCTGCGCGCCAGCGGCCACGGTCCTGAGTGGAACGTCAAAGTCAGCGGCAAAGGCATGGTCATCGACCGTGAAGGCCAGCCGCCACTCGCCGTACCTTATGTTGAAGAACAACTGGGCGACGGACGCTTCAACCTCAGCAGCGAAGCCAACAACCAGCGCATCGAATTGTGGGTCGCGCCGCAGCGCTGCGTCGACAGCAGCACTGGCAGCGTGCAGCACATGAGCGCCGAACTGCGCATCGACGGCAAGGTGCAGCGCGGTTGCGGGTATTTCGGCGGATCGCGCAACGACTGAGCGTTTTAGCCTCACCGGATCCGGCCTTTGCGGCTTATAATCGCGGCCTTCAAACGCCCTGGCGCAGTTGTGCGCCCCGCGAACCCGGATCCTCGCCATGTTACGAATCACTGAACTCAAGCTGCCAATCGACCATCCCGAAGAAGACCTGCGCCCTGCCATCGTGCAGCGCCTGGGCATCGCCAGCGATGATCTGCTCGATTTCACCTTGTTCAAGCGCAGCTACGATGCGCGCAAAAAGTCCTCCGAACTGTGCTTCATCTACACCATCGACCTCGAAGTGCGCGACGAGGCCAAGGTGTTGGGCAAGTTCGCCGACGACCGTAACGTCAACGTGGCGCCGGATGTCAGCTACAAATTCGTCGGTGAAGCACCAAGCGATCTGAGCCAGCGCCCGATCGTCGTCGGTTTCGGCCCGTGCGGGATCTTCGCCGGCCTGTTGCTGGCACAAATGGGCTTCAAGCCGATCGTCCTCGAACGCGGTACCGAAGTCCGTCAGCGCACCAAGGACACTTGGGGCCTGTGGCGGAAAAGCGTGCTCAACCCCGAGTCCAACGTGCAGTTCGGCGAAGGCGGCGCGGGCACATTCTCCGACGGCAAACTGTACAGCCAGATCAAGGACCCGAAATTCCTTGGCCGCAAAGTCCTGCACGAGTTCGTCAAGGCCGGCGCGCCGGAAGAAATCCTCTACGTCAGCAAGCCGCACATCGGTACGTTCCGTCTGACCGGCATGGTTGAAAACATGCGCGAGCAGATCCGCGAACTGGGTGGCGAAGTGCGCTTCCAGGAACGCGTCACCGACGTGCTGATCGAAGACGGCCAACTGGTCGGCGTCGAACTGGCCAGCGGTGAAACCCTGCATTCGAAACACGTGGTTCTGGCCCTCGGCCACAGTGCCCGCGACACCTTCCGCATGCTTCACAGCCGTGGCGTGTTCATGGAAGCCAAACCGTTCTCGGTGGGTTTCCGTATCGAACACCCGCAATCGCTGATCGACCGTGCGCGCTTGGGCAAGTACGCCGGACACCCGAAACTGGGTGCCGCCGACTACAAACTGGTGCACCACGCCAAGAACGGTCGTTCGGTCTACAGCTTCTGCATGTGCCCGGGCGGCACCGTGGTCGCGGCGACTTCCGAGCCGAACCGCGTGGTCACCAACGGCATGAGCCAATACTCGCGTAACGAGCGCAACGCCAACTCCGGCATCGTCGTCGGCATCACCCCGGAAGTCGATTATCCGGGCGGCCCGCTGGCGGGGATCGAGTTGCAGGAACGTCTGGAATCCCACGCCTTCATCCTTGGCGGCAGCGATTACAAGGCACCGGCGCAACTGGTTGGCGACTTCATCAACGACATTCCTTCGACCGAACTGGGCGAAGTCGAGCCGTCGTACAAACCAGGTGTAGCGCTGGGCGATCTGGCCCTGGCGCTGCCGGATTTTGCCATCGAGGCAATCCGTGAAGCGTTGCCGGCGTTCGAGAAGCAGATTCGCGGTTACTCGCTGCACGATGCGGTGTTGACCGGGATCGAGACGCGCACTTCCTCGCCGCTGCGCATTACCCGTAACGAGACGCTGCAGAGCATGAACGTGAAGGGCTTGTTCCCGGCCGGTGAAGGCGCGGGTTATGCGGGCGGGATTTTGTCGGCGGGTGTTGACGGGATTCGTATTGCTGAAGCCGTGGCGCGCGACATCCTCGGCCTGACTGACTGACACAAAACCCTGTAGGAGTGAGCCTGCTCGCGATAGCGGTAGTCCATTCAACATCAAAGTTGAATGCTATTCCGCCATCGCGAGCAGGCTCACTCCTACAGTTGATTTCGCTGTGTCAGATGTTGGCGCGTAGCACTGAAGTCGGCAGCGCCTCACCACGCTCGGCGCTCGCCGCCACTGCCTCGATCAACCCAGCCAACTCGTACCCCTGAGCCTTCAGCCAATCCTGATCGTAATAGGTGTCGGCATAGCGTTCGCCGCCATCGCACAGAATCGCCACGATCGACCCCGACTCCCCCGCCGCTTTCATCTGCTGCGCCGCCATCAGTGCACCAATCAGATTGGTCCCGCTCGAGCCGCCAACATGTCGACCCAGGCGCTGCGCCAGATAATGCATGGCCGCCAGCGACAAGGCATCCGGCACTTTGACCATCGCATCGATCACTTTGGGCAGGAACGACGCTTCGACGCGCGGCCGGCCAATGCCTTCAATGCGCGAACCGCAATCCAGGCGCAGACTGGCGTCGCCGGTCTGGTAGTAATCGAAAAACACCGAACGCTCGGCATCGGCGCACAACACGCGGGTGCAATGCTGGCGATAGCGCACGTAACGGCCGAGGGTCGCGGTGGTGCCGCCGGTGCCGGGGCTGGAAATCAGCCAGCTTGGCTCGGGATGCTTTTCGTAACGCATCTGCTGGAAGATCGACTCGGCGATGTTGTTGTTCGCGCGCCAGTCGGTGGCTCGTTCGGCGTAGGTAAACTGGTCGATGAAATGGCCACCATGTTCACGGGCCAGGCGCTCGGATTCGGCGTAGATCTGCGTCGGATCTTTCACCAGATGGCTCTGGCCGCCATAGAAGGCAATCTGCGCGATCTTCTCTTTGGAAGTGGTTGCCGGCATCACCGCAATAAACGGCAGGCCGAGCATCCGCGCGAAATACGCTTCGGAAATCGCCGTCGAACCGCTGGACGCCTCGATCACCGGCGCACCCGGTTTCAACCAGCCGTTACACAATGCATAGAGAAACAGCGAGCGCGCCAGCCGATGCTTGAGGCTGCCGGTCGGGTGGCTCGACTCATCCTTGAAATACAACTCGATGCCTGCAAAACCCGGCAGCGGCAAAGGGATCAGGTGGGTGTCGGCGCTGCGCTGGAAGTCCGCCTCGATAATGCGGATGGCTTCGCGGGCCCACTGTCGGTTGTCGCTCATGGTGATGGTTCTCGTTGAATCGGGCAGGAGATCGGCCTCTATGAAGGCTCACTCATCAGCTTAGGAAAAAACCTACATCGCGCACAGGTACAGCTGAGTCTCAATATGTCAGGCAACTGCTAGGCTCACCGTGGCTTGGGCCAGACACCTTGTAACGACATATAACAAAAAAGAATATAACTTTTGTTTTAACAACTAACAGTACGGGTTAGGGTGTCCCACCTTTTTGACGATTCGATGGAGAGCGACCTTGCCTCTGCGTAGCACTTTCACGCGTTTCTTTCAGTTGGAAGCTGCCAGCGGTCTGTTATTGATCGCCGCGGCCATTCTGGCTCTGATTATCAACAACTCGCCACTGTCGTGGCTGTACACCGGCCTGCTCGACACCCCCGTGGTGGCGCAGATCGGTGCGTTGAAAATCGCTAAACCCCTGCTGCTGTGGATCAACGACGGCCTGATGGCGATGTTCTTCCTGCTCATCGGCCTGGAAGTGAAGCGCGAAGTCCTCGACGGCCAGCTGTCGAAACCGTCGCAGATCGTCCTGCCCGGTGCCGCTGCGATTGGCGGCATGCTGGTGCCGGCGCTGATCTACTGGTTCCTCAACCGTGACAATCCGGCAGCCCTCGACGGCTGGGCGATTCCGACCGCCACCGACATCGCCTTCGCCCTCGGCGTGCTGGCCTTGCTCGGCAAGCGCGTTCCGGTATCGCTGAAGCTGTTTCTGATGACCCTGGCGATCATCGATGACCTCGGCGCCATCGTGATCATCGCGATCTTCTATTCCGGCGAACTCTCGACCCTGTCGCTGGGTCTGGCGGCGGCGTGTATCGCGGCGCTGGTGGCGATGAACCGGCTCGGGGTGGTCAAGCTCGGGCCGTACATGATCATCGGCCTGATCCTTTGGGTTTGTGTACTCAAGAGCGGTGTCCATGCAACGCTGGCGGGTGTCACGTTGGCCTTCTGCATCCCGCTGCGCACGAAAAACGCCGAGCCGTCGCCACTGCTGACCCTCGAACATGCGCTGCACCCGTGGGTGGCTTACGGCATTCTGCCGCTGTTCGCCTTCGCCAACGCCGGCCTGTCGCTGAGCGGCGTCACCGTCGAAAGCTTCACTCACCACGTGCCAATGGGCATTGCGGTTGGGCTGCTGCTGGGCAAGACCGTCGGCGTGTTCGGCCTGACCTGGCTGGCCGTGAAGATCGGCATCGCCACCCTGCCCCAAGGCGCCAACTGGGGCCAGGTCATGGGCGTGGCGATTCTTTGCGGGATCGGCTTCACCATGAGCCTGTTTGTCGGTTCGCTGGCGTTTGAACCGGGTGTGAGCGATTACGCCGGGATGGACCGGATGGGGATTTTGACCGGGTCGATTCTGGCGGCGCTGATTGGTTATGCGGTGACGGCGGCGGCGAGTCGCCGAAACACAGTACTGAATCCTGCGTAGAACACCTGTGGCGAGGGGATTTATCCCCGTTGGGCTGCGAAGCGGCCCCCGCTTTTAAATTAAGAGCTGGGGGACTGCTGCGCAGTCCAACGGGGATAAATCCCCTCGCCACAAGTGCCGCCATACTGATACACAGCGATTAATCCCCACGTCTTTAGAGACGCGTCCTACAGCCACCATTTTCCTGCTTCGTTAACGTTACGCAGCCCTTTGCGAAGGGCTGTCGACGGATGAACGAAAGGACGATCAGTGGCTGGCAACAAGGACATTCCCCGGGTTCAAAACCCACCGCAAGGCGACGGGCATCACGTCACCTACCGCTACATGACGGCCACTGAACTGGCCGAGCGCGACGCCAGACAAAATGCTTACGACGCCATGCTGGCCCGACAGGATGCTTTCGAGCGCAGCCGTGAGGTGGCGGTCAAAAAAGCCGAGCCCGTTCGGGCTGGCTGTGTATTCGCCAAGTCCTGCAATCTGCCGGATGCAATTATCGATTACTCCAGTCCTTCGGGGATGGTGCCGACTGACAGCCTGAAGGATTACGGCGAGCTGATTTTGCTGGGCGCGCGTGAGGCTGATGACAGCGGCGAGGTCCCTCTCAAGAAAATCGGTGCGACAGCCATCCCGGCCGGGTTTGGTAGTCTGGCGTTGGCCGGTTCGGTGTTTGAAACACTGCCCGCTGTGATATCCAGTGCGGCTGTTGCGCCTTTGGTGGGTTTGGTAGCGCTGTTCATGCCATCGAGTCTTGGCGACAGCGCGTTGTATACCGATGAGCAGTTGCGCGGACTTGAGCAGGCGCGAACACGAGTTCGGCTGAGCATCGAACAACAGGCCGACGGCCGCCTGAACGGTTACGGTTTTTACACAGGCAAGAATCGCGACTGGGAAATGGTTGATGTCGTGCAGTTCACCGCGCGCGGTAGCCAGTTCATTGCGGATCTGGGTGAAGGCGTCGAACTGATCTGGACGCCTGCTGTGGATGGCTCAGACATCCTCGGCATCCCCGCTTTAGAGACTGCACCGCAGGCACCCCATATTTGGGTTTATCCGCCGACGAAAGCGGCGGATGGGATTTTGGTCAACCCGGTTTATCCGCCGGAGTATCGGGATTTTATTCTGGTGTTTCCGGCTAATTCGGGTGTTAGGCCGGTATACATCGTAGTCAGCACATCATCACGTAAAGGCTTACCGTCCGCGGGGCATAGTTATCATAGGCCTCCAAAAGCAGAGGAAATCACTGCATTTCCCGGACTGATAAAGGTGCAGAAAAAGAATCCCATACAAGGAGGCGGAGGACTTCGGGAACGGTGGAAAGATGCGAAAGGTAGAAAAATCTACGAGTGGGATTCGATGCACGGAGAGCTGGAGGTTTACCGAGCAAGTGACGGAACTCACCTAGGCGCGTTTGACCCCTTTACAGGGGAGCGACGCGAAGATGCGAAAGATGAAAGAAGCATCAGAAAAAAATATTTGTGAGGTTGATGATGGGATTAAAACTGAGGCTAGAGTGGTACGACAAGCAAAACCATCTATGCGAGGGTGAAGAGTATTCCAAGGATTTAGGTGATGATGAAACCGTTTTGAATGCTTTGGGTATACCTGTGGAAAACAACATAAACAATGGCGGTTTCAATGTTCTCGAAGATTGGATTCGAATCATTCAGCCGTATTTTCAACATGGCATCGTCTTCAAAACTTACGATTATCAGATCTCTTTTGACTACAGCGATGTCTGGTGACGGTCTCTTATGATTTATAGGATTGAAGCATTCGATAGGAAAACAGAGTTTCTCGTTTTTGAAGAAGACCTGCCTAGCGGATGCGACGAGAACCTGGCTGCTATCATGAATTGGTCTTGTAAGCAGGAAGGCTGGGAGGGTTACGATCTTTCAAATAATCAGCTTGCCGCGCTGGAGAAACTGCTGGAAAGGAATGTCTTCGATCCGAAGTACACCTTCCAACTGACGTGCAATGGACGTTGAAACGCATTAAAAAAACCCCGACCAGTCACCTGATCGGGGTTTTCTTTAACAACTCGCTATCGCTTAGTGCGAAACGCGGCTCGTCCCGCCAACAGTCGAAATCCGCACGCGCTCGCCAACGCGGAACACTTCGTTCTCCTGAACCTGCTGCACATAGGCGCGCATGCTGCCGTCGTCTTCACGTACGGTGATTTCCACACCTTGCGTACGGGTCAGGCCTTCTTCAGTGGCCGAACTAATCAAGCCACCCGCCACCGCACCGATGACTGCAGCAACGATGCTGCCCTTGCCACCGCCAACGGCTGCACCGGCGAGGTCGCCCATCGGGGTCGGCGGGATCGGCTTCACCATGAGCCTGTTCGTCGGCTCGTTGGCGTTTGAACCGGGTGTGAGCGATTACGCGGGGATGGACCGGATGGGGATTTTGACCGGATCGATTCTGGCGGCGCTGATTGGTTATGCGGTGACGGCGGCGGCGAGTCGCCGAAACACAGTACTGAATCCTGCGTAGAACACCTGTGGCGAGGGGATTTATCCCCGTTGGGCTGCGAAGCGGCCCCCGCTTTTAAATTAAGAGCTGGGGGACTGCTGCGCAGTCCAACGGGGATAAATCCCCTCGCCACAAGTGCCGCCATACTGATACACAGCGACTAATCCCCACGTCTTTAGAGACGCGTCCTACAGCCACCATTTTCCTGCTTCGTTAACGTTGCGCAGCCCTTTGCGAAGGGCTGTCGACGGATGAACGAAAGGACGGTCAGTGGCTGGTAACAAGGACATTCCTCGGGTTCCCAACCCACCGCAAGGCGACGGGCATCACGTCACCTACCGCTACATGACGGCCACTGAACTGGCCGAGCGCGACGCCAGACAAAATGCTTACGACGCCATGCTGGCCCGACAGGATGCTTTCGAGCGCAGCCGTGAGGTGGCGGTCAAAAAAGCCGATCCCGTTCGCGCTGGCTGCGTATTCGCCAAGTACTGCAAATTGCCGGATGCGATTATCGATTACTCCAGTCCTGCGGGGATGGTGCCGACTGACAGCCTGAAGGATTACGGCGACCTGATTTTGCTGGGCGCGCGTGAGGCTGATGACAGCGGCGACGTCCCTCTCAAGAAAATCGGTGCGACAGCCATCCCGGCCGGGTTTGGCAGTCTGGCGTTGGCCGGTTCGGTGTTTGAAACACTGCCCGCTATGATATCCAGTGCGGCTGTTGCGCCTTTGGTGGGTTTGGTCGCGCTGTTCATGCCATCGAGTCTTGGCGACAGCGCGTTGTATACTGATGAGCAGTTGCGCGGACTTGAGCAGGCGCGAACACGAGTTCGGCTGAGCATCGAACAACAGGCCGACGGCCGCCTGAACGGTTACGGTTTTTACACAGGCAAGAATCGCGACTGGGAAATGGTTGATGTCGTGCAGTTCACCGCGCGCGGTAGCCAGTTCATTGCGGATCTGGGTGAAGGCGTCCAACTGATCTGGACGCCGGCTGTGGACGGTTCCGACATCCTCGGTATTCCGGCGTTGGAGGCTGCACCGCAGGCGCCGCATATTTGGGTGTATCCGCCGACGAAAGCGGCGGATGGGATTCTGGTCAACCCGGTTTATCCGCCGGAGTACAGGGATTTTATTCTAGTTTTTCCACTAGGCTCGTTGGTTCAGCCGGTTTATATAGTTGTAAGTAAACTTCCTGACCACGAGTATTACGACGACCCGGAAACACTTCCCGCATTCCCCGATACGAAAAGGGTGAAGTCAAAAGCTTCCGTACAGGGAGGGGGAAAGAAAAGAGCCCGCTGGCTTGATCGAAAGAGCCGGATATATGAGTGGGACTCCAAAAGCGGTGCTGTCGAAATTTATGACAAATTAGGAATACACCTAGGAGAGTTCGATCACGTAACCGGGAAGCAAACCAAAAAAGCGAAGCCGGGCCGGACGACTCCCAAATAACTCAAGAACGAGAAAAACTATGCGTTACCTATCTATCACTGGATTCTTGCCTGACGAAGCAAAAGACGATTCATTGCAGTTCGAGCTACTGATAAAAGACTACGAGCTAAACCAAGCATTAGCACAATTAACAGAATCAAAATCCCTTGATGATCTGGAACCAGGTGAACTGGAAATGACTGATACTCAAATAAAGCAAGCCGCGGAACTCTTGAACACCGAGTTCCCGGAAGGCTTGGAATATTTCATTGGAACCCGAGCATTATCTTGACGAACGAGGGTGCAAAAAACAAAAACCCCGACCAGTCACCTGATCGGGGTTTTTCTTTACCCTACATCCCGCTTAGTGCGAAACGCGGCTGGTCCCGCCGACGGTGGAGATGCGCACGCGCTCGCCAACGCGGAACACTTCATTCTCCTGAACCTGCTGCACATAGGCGCGCATGCTGCCGTCGTCTTCACGTACGGTGATTTCCACACCTTGCGTACGGGTCAGGCCTTCTTCAGTCGCCGAACCAATCAAGCCACCCGCCACCGCACCGATGACTGCAGCAACAATGCTGCCCTTGCCACCGCCGATCGCGCTGCCGCCGACGCCGCCGACTGCTGCACCGGCGATGCCGCCGATCGGGGTTTTGGTGCCTTCGATTTTCACCGGGCGCAGGGATTCGATGGTGCCCATGCGAATCGTCTGCACGCGACGTGCTTCGTCACGGGAGTAGGAGTCACCGGTCAGGCTCGATTGGCAGCCGGTAAGCAACATCGCCATCGTGGAAAAGGAAGCAACCAGCAGAACAGACTTACGCATAGCATCAACTCCAAAAGAACATATATTCATTAAACTCCGTGGCTTGACGCCTGTCACGACGCAGCCCGGACAAATTCGCTTTCATTCAGGCACGGTACAGACGCCTGCACGCTTTCGCTGACATAGCCCCTACAGTAGCGCCAAATTGGCAAACCTGCGCCACCGAGGCCAAGGATTTTCATGGATTACTTCATCATCGTCGTCACCACTGCCGCCGGTTTGTACTTCCATTGGTCGTTGTACAGACGGATCAAGCGCTGGATGGATCGCGACCTGGCGCTGTCACTGGCGGGTAAGGATGAGGGCAAACGTGCCTTCATGCTTGACCAGCTGGCGCGCGCTCAGGCGCAGAAGATCAAGCGCCGGGATCTGCCGAAGTGGCTTGAGGCCGCGTCAGCAGGCTATCCCGCTCGGTAGACTGTTCAGGGTGCCAGACGTTCAAGAATCCAGTCGGCGCCTTGCACACGGTAGTTGAGGCGATCGTGCAGGCGGCTTGGACGGCCCTGCCAGAACTCGATGCGCTCCGGCAGCAAGCGGTAACCGCCCCAGTGTTCCGGGCAGTCGGGCTGTGTGTCGGAAAAGCGCTGCTCGGTTGCCTTGAGCAAATCTTCCAGTTCACCGCGCCCGTCGATCACCCGACTCTGCGGCGATGCCCAGGCACCGAGACGGCTGCCCAGCGGCCGCACCTGATAATACGCATCGGACTCTTGCGGCGTGACCTTCACCACGCGCCCTTCGATGCGCACCTGGCGCTCCAGGGTTGGCCAGAAAAAGGTCATGGCGGCAAACGGATTTGCCGCCAGTTGCTGGCCCTTGGCGCTGTCATAGTTGGTGAAGAACGTGAAGCCCTGCTCGTCCAGGCCCTTGAGCAGCAGAATGCGGCAATGCGGACGCCCGTCAGCATCGACCGTGGCCAGGGTCATGGCGTTGGCTTCAACCGGCGCCTGTTCGGTTTTCACCGCGTCGGCAAACCACTGGTGAAACAGCGCAAACGGCTCGGCCGGGGCTTGCGCCTCGGTCAGGCCATCGCGGGTGTAATCACGACGCATATCTGCCAGAGCCTGGGTCATGGCGCATTCCTTTTCGTTAGCGGATCACTTTTTGGTGGTATCGGTCGCGGCGACTTTCTTGTCGGTCGCGGCCGCTTTGGCTGGCGTGGTTTTCTTCGCTGGAGCCTTGGCTGGAGCTTTTTTCGCCGGAGCCTTGGCTGCGGCTTTCTTGGCCGGTGCTTTTTTGGTGGCCGGCACCGCTGCTTTTTTCGTTGCTGGAGCCGGGGTGACCGGTTTGGCGACTGGCTTGACGTCTTGCGCAGCGACCATGGTCACTGGTTTCGGCGCTGGCATGTTGTACTTGCTCAGCAGGGCTACCATGGTGTTTTGCGGGGTCACCAGCAGTTCGACGCGACGGTTCAGGGCGCGGCCTTCAACGCTGTCGTTGGCTGCGCGCGGGGCTTCGGAACCCATGCCGCGCAGCATCAGGCGATCACGCTGCAAACCGCTGAGGCGGAAGATCGCCGCAATGGCCTGGGCACGTTCCTGGCTCAGTTTGATGTTGGCCGGTGCGGCGCCACTCGAGTCGCTGTGACCGAGCACCAGAACGGCGGTTTTCGGGTCGGCTTCGAGGATTTTCGCTACACGGGTGAACGGGCCGAGAGTCACCGGCAGCAGCATGGCTGGACGATCCGGGTTGAAGGAGCCTTCGACCGGCGCGGTGACCACCAGCACGTTTTCACGGCGTTCAAGTTGCAGATTGCTGTCCTTGACCGCTTCACGCAGGCGCGGCTCGTAGTCGTCAAGCCAGGCCTGGGTGACTTTTGGATCTGGCATCGGCACGGCTTGGGCGGTTGCTTGATCCTTGCCGCCGAACGGCCACCACCATTTGCTGCCGGTGTCGGCGTCAGCCTTGGCCACGGCGACCGGCTTCCTGGCTTCCGGTGCGACTTCAGCCTTCATGTCAGCCTTGGCCGCTGCATCATCGGAACCGAAAGGCCAGTACCAAGGATTGCTGCTTTCGGTTTTCGCCACCGGAGCAGTGGCGGCAGGTTTCATTGGGGCTGGAACCGGTGCCGGCTCTTTGGCCGCCACTTTGTCGGAAGAACCGAACGGCCACCAACTGCCGCCGTCCGCATCGTTTTTCGGGGTCTGTGCACAACCGGTGATCGCTACACACAGGGCCAGGGCGAGGGTCTTTTTAGATGACATTGAAAATCCACAAAATGAAGTAATGAAAAATCAGAGCACTTTCGCCCGGATAAACAGCCGTTTTGAATCGAAAATCACGCCGAGGTTCCGACCCTGGAACTTCTAATGACGCTTTACAGACAAGTGGCAAGTACCCGCGCGAGCTTTTGCGCGCGCGGATCCATCAAAACGTAAGGCCCAAGGGTATTTGTCACAAAACCAAACGCGACATCATGCTCAGGGTCAGCAAAACCGATGGAACCGCCCGCCCCCGGATGACCGAATGCACGCGGGCCGAGGCCGTACGTGGCATTCGGCACGTCCGGTTGATCGAGCATGCAGCCGAGGCCAAAGCGGGTGCGGGTCAGCAACGTCTTGTCTTCGCCGAGGCTGTGTTCGCGGGTCAGCTCTTCGAGCATGTCGCTTTCGAGCAGGCTGCCGTCGAGCAGACCGGCGTAGAACCCGGCGAGACTGCGCGCATTACCGTGGCCGTTGGCCGCCGGTTGCTGCATGCGTCGCCATTCCGGTTTGTTGGTGCTAGTGAGCACCGACGGCGGATTGGTAAAAGCGCGGGTGGTCATGGCGGTCGGTTCGCGCATGGTCACTTGCAGCAGGCGTTGCGCGGCGGCGTCGCCGGCATTGCCTTTGCCGCGAGCAATATGTGCGACACGGTGAAATTCTTCGTCAGCCAGACCGACATGAAAATCCAGGCCCAACGGCTTGGCCACGCGGGCGACAATCGATTCGCCCGGGCCACGACCGTCGGCGCGTCGGAGCAATTCGCCGACCAGCCAGCCGTAAGTGATCGCGGCGTAACCGTGACCGGTGCCCGGTGTCCACCACGGTGCTTCGGCGGCGAGCGCGTCGACCATGGTTTGCCAGTCGTAGAGGGCTTCTGGCGCCAGCAGTTCGCGCAGGGCCGGCAAACCGGCCTGGTGGCAGAGCAATTGGCGCAGGGTCACGGCTTCTTTGCCGGCAGCGGCGAATTCCGGCCAGTAGCGCGCGACCGGAACATCGAGTTGCAACTTGCCTTCAGCGACCAGTTGCAGCGCAGTGACAGCGGTGAACGTCTTGGTGCAGGAGAACAGGTTGGCGATGGTGTCGCTGTGCCAGGCCTCGGCGCCATCCTTGTCGGCGGTACCGGACCAGAGGTCGAGGACGGTCTCTCCGCCGACCTTGATGCACAGGGCTGCGCCGCGCTCCTGGGGATCGTCGAACAGTGCGGCGAAAGCCTCGCGCACTGCTTCGAATTGAAGCTCGTAATGTCCCTGAATCTGCACCCGCAACTCCCCCGCGACAACGCTCTACAAAGTGGCCCGCATTGTTCCAGCCCTTGAGGGATTTTGGAACAGCTGCGGGCCAGACGGTTAAAAGCAGAATCAAAAGATCGCAGCCTGCGGCAGCTCCTACATGGGGTTGCGTTCCTTTTGTAGGAGCTGCCGAAGGCTGCGATCTTTTAGCGTTTCAAACCTTAATGACCATTCCCCGAATGCCCACCCGCATGCCCTGCTCCCGGCCCTTTGCCGGCCTCGCCCTTGCGCCCGCCCTCAGCTTCATGCCCTGCCGCAGCGGCGGCTTTCTCAGCTTCTTTGCCAAGTTGATCAATCGCCTGAAGATTGCTCTTGCGCACCGTTTCAACAAAGCCCTGATACGGCAGATCTGTAACGCCGACCAGACCGAAGTGACCGTTCTCGCCGTCGAGCAAACGCCCGGTCACCGGTTGATCGAGATACTGGAACCAATGCACGCCGACAATCGACGGCTCGCTCAAGGCCTGCTTGAGGAAGTTGGCGTAGGCCGGGCCGCGATCTTCTTCTTTGCTCAGTTGCGTCACGCCGCCCCAGAACGGGCCGCGATCGGCGGAGCCAAAGTTGAACTCGGTGATCAACACCGGCTTGTCCAGTGCGCCCAGCGCAGCGAAGTCGTAACCGTCCTGAGGCTTGAGCGTGTACATGTTGAAGCTCAGCACATCGCAATATTGCGCGCAGGACGCCACGGCTTCCGGGGTACTGATGGCGAAGCGGCCGCCGAGGAGCATCTGGTTCGGCGCGTGCCATTTCAGCGAGTCGGAAATGGTCTTGAAGTAGGTGTCGGCAAAGACCTTCTGGAAGTATTTGAAATCCGCTTCGATTTCCGGATGTTCCGGGTTCGGCAACGGTGGTTCGAAGCCCGGGTCTTCCATCAACTCCCACGCCGGTAGGTCAATGCCCCAAGCCTTCGACAGTCCGGCCTGGTTGCGGTACTTGTCACGCAGCTGCTTGAGGAAGGCGCGTTTGGCCGGCACGTCGGTGGTCATTTTCAGCGTGCCGTAAGCCAGCGCGTAGCGGGATTTCGGGTCATCGCCGGGGCCGGCCCAAGCCAATTCGTTGTCAGCGTAATAGCCGATCAGCCAGGGATCATCGCGATGATCGCGGGCGGCGATGGCCACGGCACGCTCGGTGGCCATGGCGAAGCGCGGATCGAACGGATCAGGCATGCCGCCCCACCAGTCGCTGCCGGTGCTGATACTGGTGTAATCGCCGACGATAGAAAGGGGCAAGGTGTACGGCACGCGTTCGGCTTCACTCAGCGAATCGGCGCTCCAGTTGCCGACCGTGTTGAAGCCCCAGGCTTGCAGGCGATCGAGCGTGTGGTTGGCCCACTGCTGCTGATCGATCATCGCCTTGCACGGCACGGCAACCTTTTCAGTGGTCACTTGAACGGTTTCAGTCTTGGCCGCTTCAGCGACGCCGGACTTCGGCTCGGCCGGCACGGCGGCAGGTTCTGCGGCTTTGGCGGCGGCGGTCTCAGTGGCTTCAGCCTTCTCCGCTGCAGCGACCCCGGATTTAACTTCGCTTTGCGCTTTGCACGGTTCGCCGTATACACGCTGCAGGTTGGCGCCATAGAAGTCGTACCAACGCCCGTTGCCGTAGCCTCGCCCCTGATCGGCGCCATTGCCGCCACGGTTGTCGCCTTCACCGAAGTGACTGGCCAACGGTTCGTCAGGTTCAGGCAAAGATTCGAACATGTACTCGCGACCGGCCACGTAAGTCTGGCTGACGTCGGGGCTGACGGTATTGACGCCGAGGGAGTAGAACGGATGCCCCTCAGGCGTGACCAGATACCAGCGACCGTCACGCTTTTCCGTGCGGAAAAAGCCACTGGCCTTGAACGCCGGGCCTTTGCTCCAGCCGCCGAATTTGTCCAGCGAGGACTTCTCGCGCTCGGCCAGCCAGGTTTTCAGCTGTTGCTGTTCCTTGGCGGCGGCAGATTTCAGTTGTTCGTCACTGCTGACTTTTTCCGGCCATTTGCTGCGGGTCGATTGCCCGTAAGCGTCGACCAGATTGCCGTACACAGCCTGGGTCACCGAGTCGCCGTCCTGAACACCGAAACGCTCGAGCAGCAAGCTCTGCGCGACTTTCGGCTGATCCATCGACAAGCTCACCGAGACCACCTGGCTGCGATCGATCTCACCGCTGCTGCTGGCGAGCAAAATACGCTGGCCATCGACGGTCATCGGCATCGGCGGCCCGGCCTTCATGCCTTGGCTCAACGGTGTCGAGGCGACCAGCGGCACCAGCAACGTCTGCGCAGGACCGGCCGGCAGATCGACGCGACTGACCAGCGTGCGGCCGTCATTGCTCTGAATTTGCACGTAAACGGTGACGGCCCAGTTCATCGCGCTCTGCAAACGCAGGGTCATCATCGCGGATTGCGACCAGTCCCAGGCACCGGTCTGCGGGGTCAGGCGCAAAGTCGGGCGGGCCACCGGGTTGAAGGTTACCCGGCGCAGCACTTCGCCTTCTGCCGTTTGCTCGGCGTTGGCTTGCGGCAGATCAGCGTTTTCGGTGGCAATTTTCACCACGTCGGCAGGGCGGACAAAGTTGAACAGGGTCTGCTGACCGGCGGGTGCCGCGAACAATGGCGCAGCGAAGATCAAGGCGAAAACGGCAGGCAACGAACGGCGAATCATAAGAACGGAGTTCTCCCTAGCGACCAACATTGGCCAATGGAAAAGCGATGGCAGAGAGATAGACAGCACGGCGGGCAAAACTGCCCACCGATGTCTCAGGATATTTCACGACGGAAGGGAGGCAACGCATTGAGGATCGCTTTGCCATAGCGCTGGGTGACCAGCCGCCGATCCAGCAAAGTGATGGTGCCGCGATCTTCTTCGGTACGCAGCAGTCGCCCGCAGGCCTGCACCAGTTTCAGCGAGGCGTCGGGCACGGATATTTCCATGAACGGATTACCGCCACGGGCCTCGATCCATTCCGACAGCGCCGCTTCGACCGGATCATCCGGCACCGAAAACGGGATCTTGGCGATCACTACGTGTTCGCAATACGCGCCCGGCAAGTCGACGCCTTCGGCAAAACTGGCCAGACCAAACAGTACGCTGGAGTCACCGCCATCAACCCGCGCCTTGTGCTTGTTCAGGGTTTCCTGTTTCGACAGGTTGCCTTGAATGAACACTTGCTTGCGCCAGTCGCGGTCGAGGCCGTCGAACACGTCCTGCATCTGTTTGCGCGAAGAGAACAACACCAGCGTGCCGCGTGAGCCTTCGACCAGATCCGGCAGATCACGAATGATCGCGGCGGTGTGCGCGGGAGCATCGCGCGGATCGGCTTTCAGATCCGGCACTCGCAGCACACCGGCATCGGCGTGATGGAACGGGCTCGGCACCACGGCGGTGACGGCTTTTTTCGGCAGGCCGGCGCGCATGCGGAAGCGGTCGAAAGTGCCCAGCGCGGTCAGCGTTGCCGAGGTCACCAGACAGCCGTAAGCCACGTTCCACAGGCTGCGGCGCAAGGTTTCGGCGGCGAGGATCGGGCTGGCGTTGACCTCGATGTCGAACAACGAACCGCTTTCGGCGAGGGTCAGCCAACGCGCCATCGGCGGGCTGTCTTCCGGGTCTTCGGCGGTAAACGCGGTCCACAGCTCCCAGTTGCCCGACGCTCGGGACAACAGGCTGCCGAACAGCGGATACCACTCTTCGGCCTGATTGCTGGCGATGCCGATGTTGACCTCGCCGTCCATGCCTTCCTTGAGCAGGTCGGTCAAACGCGTGAACAGATCGTTCAAGCGCGAGAAACCTTTCTTCAGCTCGATGCCCATTTCGCGCATGTGTTCAGGAATCACCCCGGCGACGAAACGATGACGCGGACGCTCACGGCCTTCGACGTCCTCGCCGGGCTTGAAGTCGGCAACCTGCTCGCAAGCGCTGAACATGAACTGTTGCTGGGCCTTGATCTCGCGCGCCAGCTCCGGCACCTGCTCGATCAACTTGCCGAGATCGCCCGGCAGCGGGTGCTGGGCGAGCAATTTGGTGAGGTTCTTCGCGGTGGTTTCCAGCCAGTCGGCGGTGGAGCGCAGGCGCGTGTAGTGGGCGAAGTGGCCGATCGCCTTGTCCGGCAGGTGGTGGCCTTCGTCGAACACGTAAATGGTGTCGCGCGGGTCCGGCAGTACCGCACCGCCGCCCAGCGCCAGGTCAGCGAGGACCATGTCGTGGTTGGTGACAATCACGTCGACCTTGCCCATGCCTTCGCGGGCCTTGTAGAAGGCGCACTGGCCGAAGTTCGGGCAATGACGGTTGGTGCACTGGCTGTGATCGGTGGTCAGCCGCGCCCAGTCGGCGTCTTCCAGCGCGTTGGGCCAGCTGTCGCGGTCACCGTCCCATTTATTCCCGGCAAGCTTCTCGATCATGCTGGTGAACAGCTTCTGACTGGCCTCATCGACCTCGATCTTGAAGCCTTCTTCTTCGAACAGCTGGGCGGTGGCGGTTTGCGCGTGACCTTCCTGCAGCAACATGTCGAGCTTGGACAGGCACATGTAGCGGCCACGGCCCTTGGCCAGGGCGAAGGTGAAATTCAGCCCGCTGTTGCGCATCAGGTCGGGCAAATCCTTGTAGACGATCTGCTCTTGCAGCGCGACGGTCGCGGTGGCGATGACCAGTCGCTTGCCGGCGGCTTTCGCAGTCGGGATCGCCGCCATGCTGTAGGCCACGGTCTTGCCGGTACCGGTGCCGGCTTCCACCGCAACAATTGCGGGGTCGCCACTGCGCCGGCCTTCGTCGTCGGTGTCGATATCCCCGAGGACTTTGGCGATTTCAGCGATCATCAGGCGCTGGCCGTAACGCGGCTTGAGGCTCTTGGCTTCAAGAAAACGCGAGTAGGCGCCCTGGATCGTGGTTTTGAGTTCAGTGCTGATCATTGAGTGTCGGGCGCAAAAAACGCTGGATAAATTTTCAGTGGTTTGGATCGGCGGCTATCATACCCCGCGAATCGATCCTGCGCAGAACGGAGTAACCCAATGACACTTTTTAGCCTCGTTTATCCCCTGCATGTCCTGTCCGCCCTGGTCTGGGTCGGCGGCATGTTTTTCGCCTGGATGGTCCTGCGCCCGGCGGCTGTGAAGGCCCTCGACGGCCCTGCCCGACTGACCCTGTGGGTGGAAGTGTTTCAAGGTTTTTTCCGCTGGGTCTGGGTCGCGGTGATCCTGTTGCCGATCAGCGGTGTGGGCATGTTGCATCTGCAGCAGGTCGGCTTTGAGACTGCGCCGAAATATGTGCAAGTGATGATCGGGTTGTACGTGGTGATGACGGCGCTGTTTATCCGGATTCAAGGCTTGATGCTGCCGGAATTGCGCACGGCGGTGGAAGCGAAGGACTGGCCGACAGGCGCGGCGGTGCTGGGGCGGATTCGCCGGGTGGTGGGGATTAACTTGATTGTGGGGTTGGTGCTGGTGGCAATTGCGGCGGCTCGGCCGATGTTTTGAAGATCGGGGATTAGATCAAAAGCCCCTCACCCTAGCCCTCTCCCGGGGGGGAGAGGGGACTGAATGGGGGATATTGAAGAGATACGCCGACTTGAAAATTCTCTGCCGAATCCATAATCGACTCGGTTTTTCAGGTCGATGGATAGCGTGAGTCACCTCGGTCGGCCCCCTCTCCCTCCGGGAGAGGGCTGGGCGGGCGGCGTTCCGATGAGGGTCTGCTTTTACAGGCGCTGCACGGTCACGGCACCCGCCGCGCCCACCGGCCCAGGCTGGCCATCCGTCCCGGCCTTGCCATTTTTGCCGCCATCAGCGCGATACACCAGGCAGCCCTTGGACTTGCCGCCCTTCCCTGCTTTACCGCCAACACCCGCCGGGCCACCGGCACCGCCGGTGACGTTAACCTTGATCAGCTCAGCCGGAAACTCGCGTGGCACTTCAAGGCGCACCAGCGCTCCCGGTGCACCCGGCTGACCGTCACTGCCATTGCTGCCATCAAAACCATGTCCGGCCGAGCCATAAGTGCAGCCCGGATCTTCACCGTTGCCGCCATCCAGCCCGACAAAACCCGGTGCGCCAGTGCCGCCACGGGCATCGACCAACAGTTGCGGCGCACTCAACGCCTTGAATTGCAGATTCAGATTGCGCCCGGCACGCGCGGCTTTTTCATAAGTGCCCGGTGCGCCACGCGCGGTGATCTGGCTGCCATCGCTCAACTCGGCGCGAATGACTTTCAGATCCAGAGCCTGTTCACCCGGGACAATCGCAATACGTGCTTCATGGCCGAGGCGCAATTCACCGACGCTCAACTCGGTCACGTTGGCCGGGATCAGCAGCGTGCCGTAATCGGCGACTTCAAGCTTCTCCAACTGCAACGTGCTGGCGGTGTTGGGCAAGCGCATCAACGAATTGGTTTCGACACTGACCACCTGGGCACAGGCCAAAGGGCTGATGAATGCAGCGAGCAGGCAAAGTTTACGCATGGGAAGAAGCCTCCGGAGCGGCCGGGGCCGGGATGGTTTGCAGGTGGAATACGCCGAACAGCAGGATGCGGCCACGGTCACGCCAAGGGTGCGCACGGCCTTTGAGGCTGCGGTTGCACAGCAGCACTTCGATTATGTGAATCAGCAACAGCAGAGCGCCGGCCAGATTGACCAGCAAATGCAGCGGATGAACGAACGGCACCAATTGATTGGCCAGCACCACGCAGCAGAACAGCAGGGTCAATAAACGCCCCAGCCCCCAGAACACTTTCATACGCTCCCCCGTGTTGCGAATTATTCTTTGGGCGCACAGTAACGGCTTCTGCGGGGGATAAGCCAGAGGGGTAAATGAAAAAACTTCGGTGGCCTGCCAAATGGCTGCCAAACGACGAGGGTCGTCGCCCGGCAGCTCTAGCCCGCGGACTACAGACGCGTCCTAACGATTGATGTGCAACTCGACGCGACGGTTTTTCGCGCGGCCCTCATCGGTTGCGTTATCCGCCACCGGTTCACTCTCGCCACGACCTTCGCTGGTGAGTTTGTTCGGTGCCAGGCCCTGGCTCAGCAAGTACGCGGCGACACTGCTCGCCCGGCGTTCCGACAATGCCTGGTTATAGGCATCCGAGCCCTTGCTGTCGGTATGGCCGACCACCTTGATGCTCACCACATCGGCGTTACGCAGTTTGTCCATCAACGTATCGAGCTGGGCTTTCGCCGACGGGGTCAGGTCGGACTTGTCGAAATCGAACAGCACGTTGCCGGCATCGCTCAAGGTGATGACTTCCGTCTGCGGCGCTGGCTCCGGTACTTTTTCCGCGACTGGATATTGCGGCAATGGGCAACCACGGTGATCAACCGGAGTATTGGCTGGGGTATCCGGGCAACGGTCGCGGCGATCGAATACGCCGTCGCCGTCTTCATCGCCGTCCTGGGCATAACAGATCAGTCCGCCGGTGAGAATCCCCAGCGCTGCGCCGCCACCGGCCCAACCGCCACTTTCAATGGCGCCGAGACCGCCACCGACCAGCCCGCCGATAAGGCTGCAGATCGGCCACGTACGTTGATTGAGGGGTGCCGTGCCATCGCTGTGGGTGGCGCAACCGGTGAGCAAGCCGCCTAGCAGCAGCACCGGCAAGACGGACCTTGAGAATACAGTCATTGTAAAAGCTCCTGTGTCACCGGCCCATACCGGTTACACAGGAGTAAAGACCCGCATCCGCGACTGCACAAGCCGCGGATGCGAGAGGTCTAGCGGACGATTTTGATTTCGGTACGACGGTTTTGCGCACGACCGTCAGCGGTTTTGTTGTCGGCAACAGGCTGGCTTTCACCCAGACCGGACACCGAAACGAAGCTGGCGCGCGGCACACCCTGCTGGATCAGGTATTCCACCACCGAGTGCGCACGACGATCCGACAGTTTCTTGTTGTAGGCATCGCTGCCGACGCTGTCGGTGTGACCGGTCACGGTCAGTTGTGCAGTCGAGGATTCCTGTTTCAGGCGAGTGGCGACTTTGTCGAGCACCTGTTTGTCAGGGCCGGTCAACGTGGCTTTGTCGAACTGGAAGTGAACATCACGGATGACAATGGTTTCTTCCTTGACCACTACAGCTTCTTCGACCACGGGTGCAGGCGCTGGTGGAGGGCAACCGTCAGCGTCGACTTGCACGCCTTTAGGCGTGTGCGGGCACTTGTCGCGGCTATCCGGCACACCGTCGCCGTCTTCGTCGCCATCACCGTGTACCCAGCAATAAGCCGCTGCCGTACCACCGACCAGCAACGCGCCGTAGCCGGCCCATGCCGAACTTTCGGTAGCGCCGAGACCAGCGCCGACCACGCCACCGACCGCCGCACAGGTCGGCCAGTCGGTTTTTTGCAAACCTGCGCAACCAGTCAACACACTGGTTAGCAGAATCAAAGGTAATGCTGTCCGAACTATGCTCATCTGGTTTTCTCCTGAGGGATCGGCTTAGAACCGATTCAGGGAGTAAAGACCGGAGTTTTAATCTCCGCCAGCAATAGGCCACTGCCGTTTGCGACCGTGTTCACAGGACTTTGGCGCTTTTGCCGGAAACCGGCGTCACAGGGCTCTTTGCCGGGACATTCAGGCAGGCTAGTCTTGGCGGTCTGATTGAGGAGCTTCGATGAACGTCGCCATTTCTTCCCGCACGCCGCAACAGGCGTTGGCCGCTTTGCTGGATCGCTACGCCCCGGCGCGTCTGCTGCTGATCGGCGCCAGTGAGTTTCCGGCGTTGAGTGCCTTTAAAGCGGCGCATCCGGATACCGTCGTCGCCCACGCCGCGCCCGGCGCCTTGCCTGCCGAACTGGCGGCGCAGCGTTTCGATCTGGCGCTGGTGGTCGATTGCCTGGAGCATTTGCCCAAGCGCGATGGCCTGAACCTGTTGGGCGGCATCCGCAACCTCAACGCCAGCCGCATCGCTGTACTGGCGGATCTGTCGGCCAGCGGCTGGCAGGAAACCGACTTCTATTCGCTGGCCCTGCAAGCCAGTGAACGTTTTCAACGCGACGAGCAGACGCTGACCTTGTTCACCTACGATCTGCTTGACTACAAACAAGTCCCCGACTGGCTCAACTCACGGTTCTGGGCCAATCCGGAAAATTTCGGGAAATACTGGTGGTAATGCGATGAGTACAGCCATTTGCCCCTGCGGCAGCGGCAATTTGCTGGATGCCTGCTGCGGCCATTATCACGAAGGCCATCCGGCGCCGTGCGCCGAAGCCTTGATGCGTTCGCGCTACAGCGCGTATGTGCTGGGTCTGATCGATTACCTTGTGGCGACCACCCTGCCTGCTCAGCAAGCGGGACTGAATCGTCAATCGATCAGCGACTGGAGCGCGCAAAGCACCTGGCTCGGCCTGGATGTCGAAAGCTCGGAAGTCTTCGGCGGTCAGCCGGAACACGCCTTCGTCACCTTCACCGCGCGCTGGCACGACGATCAGGGTGAACACAGCCATCGCGAGCGCTCCTCGTTCGTGCAGAACACCGGACGCTGGTACTTCATTGATCCGACGGTGCAATTGAAGCTGGGGCGCAACGACAGTTGCCCGTGCGCCAGCGGGCAGAAGTTCAAGAAGTGCTGCGCGGGGTATTTTGGTGCTTGAGGATCAAGATCAAAAGATCGCAGCCTGCGGCAGCTCCTACATGAGATTGCGTACCCTGTAGGAGCTGCCGCAGGCTGCGATCTTTTAGCGTCTAGACTGGCACCAAAGGGAGTTAAACCATGCTCGGTCGTCGGCGCACCTGCCAATGCTTCATTATGATGCTGATCCTGAACCTCGGCGGTTGCGCCTCATGGTTCAGCGACGACAGCGTCGACCCCGCCGTGCACCTGGTAAAAGTCGAGGTGGTGCGGGCGAAATTACTCGAACAGAAATTCATCCTGCACTTTCGCATCGACAACCCCAACGACAGTGACCTGACCGTGCGCGGCCTCGAATACCGCATTCATCTGGCCGACATGTTGCTGGCCGACGGTGAGCACGAACACTGGATTACCGTCGCGCCGAAAAGCAGTTCGTTCTACAAAGTGCCGATCCGCACCAACCTGTGGCCGCAGGTGAAAGAAGTGGTGAAAATGCTGAAAAATCCACACCAGCAGATCCCCTATCGCCTGCAAGGGGAAATGGAAACCGGTTTATTCATCGCGCATTACGTGCACCTTGAGCGCAATGGCGTGATAATCCCCGCCGATTTAATTCCGGAGCAACACCGATGACCCAGCAACCTCATGTCCATGGCCCTGACTGCAACCACGATCATGATCATGACCATCATCACGATCACGACCACGGCCATGTTCACGGCCCGAACTGCGGCCACGCCCACCAGGAACCGGTGCGCAACGCCCTGAAAGACGTCGGCCGCAATGATCCTTGCCCATGTGGCAACGGCAAGAAATTCAAGAAGTGCCACGGCGCTTGATGCTCCGGGCGAAGACCTACTTCGCCTGACCTGCCGCCTTCGCGAGCAGGCTCGCTCCTACATTGAACCGGGTTTCGTCAGTTGGAATGCAATCTATTGTAGGAGTGAGCCTGCTCGCGATGGCGGCGGCATATTCAACGAAGGATTTTCAGCCAGCCACCAGAATCTGCGCAGCACTGACCACCGTCGCATACTCCCCGTGCAAATTCCCCAGCGACATCCCGTGCACCTCTTCAGCCGTGCGCAACGTGCCAAAATAATCGGCCTTGTCGAAGGTAAAGCACGCGTCCTCCGCCACCCACGCAGCAAAGCCAAGATTGCCCGCCGTACGCGCCGTTGACTCCACTGAGTTGTTCGTCGCCACACCGACGATGATCAATTGCGAGATGCCTGCCTCGCGCAACCGCGCCTCTAATCCAGTGGCACAAAACGCATCCGGCACCTGCTTCTGAATCAGCCACTCCCCGTCCTGCGGCAAAAACCGCTGCTGAAACTCCACGCCTTCCTGCTCGGGCCAAAACACCGAATCCGGCTCGCGGGACAAATGCTGAACATGAATCACCGGCCGTCCGCTACGCCGCCAAAGCCCCAGCAGATCGAGGATTCGCGCTTCCGCCTGGGGGTTATTGCGCCGCCCGAGACGCGGCTGCAGGATGCCTTTTTGCTGGTCGATGATGATCAGTGCAGCGGTGGCCTGAAGCTCCATGGCAATTTTTCTCGCGCGGGGTCATTGAATTCTGCGCAGTTCAGCATCACCTCTTCTCACTAAGCAAGCTATCGAACGCACACAGGATGACCTGACGCCGGCGTTTGCTGTCCGCACGCACGTCCCTTTCAGTTTTGGAGTTTTCCATGATCGACCTGTATTACTGGACCACCCCCAACGGCCACAAGATCTCCCTGTTCCTCGAAGAAGCCGGCCTGCCGTACAACCTCCACCCGATCAACATCAGTCAGGGCGAGCAGTTCCAGCCGCACTTTCTGAAAATCGCCCCGAACAACCGCATCCCGGCCATCGTCGATCATCAGCCTGCCGATGGCGGCGAGCCGTTGTCGCTGTTCGAATCCGGGGCGATTCTGTTGTATCTGGCGGAGAAAACCGGCCAGTTCCTGCCCAAGGATCTGCGTGGCCGGCAAACAGCGCTGCAATGGCTGTTCTGGCAAATGGGTGGTTTGGGGCCGATGGCCGGGCAGAATCATCACTTCAGCCAGTTCGCGCCGGAGAAAATTCCTTACGCGATCAAGCGCTACATCGATGAGACGGCGCGTCTGTATGGTGTGTTGAACAAGCAATTGGCCAATAACGAATTCGTTGCCGGCAGCGAATACAGCATCGCCGACATGGCGATTTATCCGTGGATCGTCTCGCACAAGTGGCAGAGCCAGAACCTTGAGGATTTCCCGCATGTGCAGCGCTGGTTCAACCACATCAAGGATCGCCCGGCGACAGTGAAGGCGTATGCGCTGGTGCCGAAGGTCAATCCACCGAAGGCTTGATTGAAGGGTAAAAGATCGCAGCCTGCGGCAGCTCCTACATTGGAATGCGTATCCCTGTAGGAGCTGCCGCAGGCTGCGATCTTTTCCATTCGACAGAAATACACAAATAACCCCTGCCCCCGCTTGCGCGGCATCCTCCTGCTCACTAACGTAGCGCCTTTACTGACGCTACCCCCCGCAGGAGCTTTGCCATGGCCTCGCCAGCCCTCACACATTTTCTTCCCCGGTTCGGCGTTGCCGCAGCAGTGGCCGGTGTTTTGAGCCTGTCCGGTTGCCAGACCTGGAACACTCAGGACACCCTCCCGCCCACCTCCGGCGTGCAACCGCTCAAGGGGCTGGCGCAGAACGTTTCAGTGCGACGCAATGCCATGGGCATGCCGTTGATCGAAAGCAATACCTTCCACGACGCGCTATTCAGCCTCGGCTATGTGCACGCCAGCGACCGCATCAACCAGATGGTCACCCTGCGCCTGTTGGCTCAGGGCCGTCTGGCGGAAATGTCCGGCGCCTCCATGCTCGACGCCGACCGCTACATGCGCGCGGTCAACCTGAAGAAAAGCGCCGGCGAACTCTATAAAGCCTCGTCGCCACGCCTCAAGCGTTTCTTCGAAGTCTATGCGCGTGGCGTCAACGCCTACCTGTTCCGCTACGCCGACAAGCTGCCGGGCGACCTCGCCTCCAGCGGCTACAAGCCGGAATACTGGAAACCAGAAGACTCGGCGCTGATTTTCGCTTTGCTGAACTTCAGCCAGTCGGCCAACCTGCCGGAAGAAATTTCCTCGCTGGTGCTCGCGCAAACCGTGACCACCGACAAGCTCGCCTGGCTGACCCCGTCCGCGCCTGACGAAAACCTGCCTCTGGCCGAGGCCGACAAGCTGCAAGGCATCAAGCTCAACGGGCAGATCCCGGGGCTGACCGAACTAAGCAACGCCAGCCAGCAACTGGCAGCGCTGAACCTGCTGGGCACGCCGTCGGCAAATAACTGGGCAATCGCCCCGCAACGCAGCCGTAGCGGCAAAAGCATTCTCGCCAGCGACGCCCATGGCCCGCTGGCCGCACCGTCGCTGTGGAGCTTCGTGCAGATTCGCGCGCCGAAATATCAGGCAGCGGGCGTCACCGTCGCCGGTTTGCCGATGGTGCTGGGTGGCTTCAACGGCAAAGTGGCGTGGAGCATGACCAGCGTGCTCGGCGACAACCAGGACCTGTTCCTGGAAAAAATCCGCCGCCAGGGCAACAGCCTGACCTACGAGGTCAATGGCAAATGGCAGCCACTGACCGTGCGCAACGAAACCTATTTCGTCAAAGGCCAACGACCGATTCGCGAAGCGGTATACGAAACCCGCCATGGCGCGCTGCTCAATAGTGCGCAAGCAGCGGCGCAGGGCAATGGCTTCGGCCTGGCCTTGCAGACGCCAAGCTTCACCGACGACAAGTCGCTGGACGCGTTTTTTGACCTGAGCCGCGCGCAAACCGTGGAACGTGCTTCGGATGCCAGCCGCGAGATCCGCGCCATTGCGCTGAATCTGGTGTTCGCAGACGCGAGCAATATCGGCTGGCAAGTCACCGGACGTTTCCCCAATCGCCGTGAAGGCGAAGGCCTGCTGCCGTCGCCGGGCTGGGAAGGTCGCTATGACTGGGACGGTTACGCCGACCCGATGCTGCACCCGTACGATCAGGATCCGGCACAGGGCTGGCTCGGCACCGCCAACCAGCGGGTCATCCCGCATGGCTACGGCATGCAGTTGTCGAACTCCTGGGCTGCGCCGGAACGTGGTGAACGCCTGGCGGAACTGGCCGGCAGCGGCAAGCACGACAGCCGCAGCGTGATCGCCATGCAGTACGACCAGACCAGCACTTTCGCCGCCAAGCTGAAGAAGATGTTCGAGGCACCGGGGATGAAGCAATCGCTGAAACAAGCGATCGATGCTTTACCGGAAGCCGATCGCAGCAAGGCGCGTGAAGCGTTCACCCGCTTGATGGCGTTTGACGGCAAGCTCAGCGCGACGTCGGCCGATGCGGCGATTTACGAGCTGTTCCTGCAGGAAAGCATGAAACAGATTTTCCTCGACGAACTCGGTCCGCAAAGCAGCCCGGCGTGGAAGGCGTTCATCGCCAATGGCGACTTGTCCTACGCGGCGCAGGCCGATCATCTGCTCGGTCGCGAAGACAGTCCGTTCTGGGACGACATTCGTACGCCGAACAAAGAAGACAAACCGACCATCCTCGCGCGCAGTCTTGCCGCAGCAATCACCGCCGGCGACAGCCAGTTGGGTGGCGATCACCGTGCTTGGCAATGGGGCAAGCTGCACACCTACCAATGGACCAATGCCAATGGCCAGAACGTGCGCGGGCCGCTGGCGGCGGGTGGCGATCACACCACGTTGAACACTTCGGCGTTCGCCTGGGGCCAGGATTTCACCACCACCCGTGCACCGTCGATGCGCTTCATCGTCGACTTCGGCCAGGCTGAACCGCTGATGGGCCAGAACGGTACCGGCCAATCGGGTAATCCGGTCAGCCCGAATTACCTCAATGGCATCGATGCGTGGCTGAAGGGGCAGTACGTCGGCCTGCCGATGCAGCCGCAGAACTTTGACCGGGTATACGGCAAAGCGCGTTTGACCCTGACGCCGGGCAAGTAACGGCAAGATCGAAAGATCGCAGCCTGCGGCAACTCCTGCACAGATCAATGCAGGAGTTGCCGCAGGCTGCGATCTTTTGCTTTTTACCCCCGCGAAAAAGTCGATAGAACTTCCGGCCCAGCGCCAGCCTCATAGCTAACAAGCCCCCCATTCTGGTAACGACATGGACCTTGTTATCGCGCGCCCGGAAGGTTTGTACTGCCCCGCCGGGGATTTCTACATTGACCCGTGGCGCCCCGTCGAGCGTTCGGTGATTACCCATGCCCACGGCGATCACGCGCGTACCGGCAACCAGCACTACCTGGCCAGCAGCGCCAGCGAAGGGATTCTGCGCGCGCGACTCGGTCAAGACATCAACCTGCAAACCCTCGCCTACGGTCAGCGCCTGAGCCATCACGGCGTCACCCTGAGTTTTCACCCGGCGGGTCACGTCCTCGGTTCGGCACAAGTGCGTCTTGAATACGGCGGTGAAGTCTGGGTTGCGTCCGGCGATTACAAGGTCGAGCCGGACGGTACCTGCGCGCCGTTCGAACCAGTGCGCTGCCACACCTTCATCACCGAATCGACCTTCGGCCTGCCGATCTATCGCTGGCAACCGCAGGCGCAGATCTTCGCCGAGATCAATCAGTGGTGGGCGGCGAACATCGCTGCCGGCAAGGCCAGCGTGCTGTTCTGCTATTCGTTCGGCAAGGCACAGCGGATTCTGCATGGCATCGATGAAAGCCTCGGCCCGATCCTCAGCCATGGCGCGGTCGAACCGCTGAACCGGGTCTACCGCGAGGCCGGGGTGTATTTGCCGGCGACGATCTACGCCGGTGACGTCGCCAAGAACGATCCGCGCATGCGTGAGGCGCTGGTCATCGCCCCGCCCTCGGCGGGAGGCAGCAGCTGGATGCGGCGTTTCGGCGATTTCAGCGACGCGTTCGCCAGTGGCTGGATGCGCTTGCGCGGCACGCGACGGCGGCGCGGTGTCGACCGTGGCTTCGTGCTTTCCGATCACGCCGACTGGCCCGGGTTGCTCTGGGCAATCGAACAAACCGGCGCCGAACGGGTGATGGTCACTCACGGTTCGATCGGCGTGCTGGTGCGTCATCTGCGCGAGCAGGGTCTGGATGCGCAAGGCTTCAACACCGAATACGGCGATGACGAAGAAGACAACATCGCCGCCCAGCCAACCATCGCCGAGATGCCCGCATGAAGGCCTTCGCCGAGTTGTACGCCGAACTCGACGCGACCACGTCGAGCAACGCCAAACTGGCGGCGATGCAGGCTTATTTCGCCCAGGCGGCACCGCAAGATGCAGCGTGGGCAGTGTATTTCCTGTCTGGCGGCCGACCTCGGCAACTGGTGCCGGTGCGCATCCTGCGCGAGATTGCCGTGGACATGTCCGGGCTCGAACCCTGGCTGTTCGAGGAGAGTTATCAGGCTGTCGGCGATCTGGCGGAGACCATTTCGTTGGTACTCCCGGAAAATCTGCACAGTTCTGAAGCCGGCCTTGCGCAATGGATCGAAGACAAACTGCTGCCGTTGCGCGGTGAAACGCCAGAATTTTTGAGCAGGCAACTCCCGGCGCTGTGGGCGCAACTGGATCGTTCAAGCCTGATGCTGTGCATCAAACTGATCACCGGCAGCTTCCGCGTTGGCGTGTCGAAATTGCTCGTTACCCGTGCACTGGCGTCGATGGCCGGTCTGGACAGCAAACGCGTGGCGCAACGCCTGGTCGGCTACACCGACCTGTCCAATCGCCCGAACGCTGCCAGTTATCTGAAACTGATTGCCCCTGAATCCGCCGACGAGCATGCCCAGCGAGGCGGTCAGCCTTACCCGTTTTTCCTCGCCCACGCGTTGTCGCAACCGGTTGAAGAATTTGAAGCGTTGATCGGGCCGGCCAGCGATTGGCAGATCGAATGGAAGTGGGACGGCATCCGCGCACAAGTGGTCAAGCGCGACGGCAAGTTGTGGGTGTGGTCGCGCGGAGAAGAACTGGTCACCGAGCGCTTTCCCGAACTGGATGTGCTGGTTCACGGGCTGCCCGATGGCACGGTGATCGACGGCGAAATCGTCGTGTGGAAAAGCACCCATCCCAGCACCGAAGATGCTTTCGATCCGCAATCCAACGAACCGCCAGCGGTACAGCCGTTCGCCCTGTTGCAGCAGCGCATTGGCCGCAAAACCCTCGACAAAAAGATTCTCGAAGAAGTGCCGGTGGTGGTGCTCGCCTACGACTTGCTGGAATGGCAAGGCGAAGACTGGCGCAATCAACCGCAGGCCAAACGCCGCGCGCAACTGGAAGAGGTCATCGCTCGCTGTAACAGCCCGGTGCTGCTGCCCTCGCCGGTGCTGACCGGCAGCGACTGGTTCGACCTTGCCCGCCAGCGCGAGGCCTCTCGGCGCTTGGGTGTGGAAGGCATGATGTTAAAGGCGCGTGACTCGCTATACGGTGTTGGCCGTACCAAAGACATGGGCGTGTGGTGGAAGTGGAAAGTTGATCCG
Organism: Pseudomonas sp. NPDC089741; assembly: GCF_044748825.1. Lineage (NCBI taxonomy): Bacteria > Pseudomonadati > Pseudomonadota > Gammaproteobacteria > Pseudomonadales > Pseudomonadaceae > Pseudomonas > Pseudomonas sp. NPDC089741. Next base: position 45,173 of record NZ_JBIVGT010000040.1, read on the forward strand.
TTCAGCGTCGATGCCGTGCTGATTTATGCGCAACGCGGCCATGGGCGCCGGGCCAGTTTGTACAGCGACTACACCTTTGCGGTGTGGGATGGTCCGCCGGAGTCGAGCCAACGGGCGCTGGTGCCATTCGCCAAGGCTTATTCAGGGCTGACGGATGCGGAGATGCGTCAGGTCGACAGCATTGTGCGCAAGACCACGGTGGAGAAATTCGGCCCCGTCAGTAGCGTGAAACCGAGCCTGGTGTTTGAGCTGGGCTTCGAAGGCATCGCCCTGTCGCGGCGGCATAAAAGCGGGATTGCGGTGCGTTTCCCGAGGATGCTGCGCTGGCGGCAGGATAAGACCGTCGATGAAGCGGACAGCCTGGCCACTCTGCAAGACCTGCTGGCCTGAACCCTTCTCAGGCGATAAATAACCCCTGTGGCGAGGGGATTTATCCCCGTTCGGCTGCGAAGCGGCCCCCTGCAATTTCACTGGAAAACCGCATACTCAGGTTTTGCGACTGCTTCGCAGCCGAACGGGGATAAATCCCCTCGCCACAGGGAAATCATATTCCGCAAAACCTGGGGTTTGATCCGAAAGGGTGCAACGAAATCGCAATGCCCATTTCCGGGCATTCCATCCCCCTCGCCGCCCCCCGCCCAACCTTTTAAAACACTTGTTCGGGACTCTGGTTCGGAAATTGCTACTTTCTATAGGTCGTACGCGTTCCAGTAACAATAATTCTGCGCCACAAGCGCTCATATTGGTTCTTAGGGATTGAATAATGAAAAAAGCATTGCTGACCCTTTCTGCACTGGCGTTGTGCATGGCCGCTGGCTCCGCGCTGGCCAAGGAATACAAAGAGCTGCGCTTTGGCGTTGACCCTTCGTACGCACCGTTTGAGTCGAAAGCGGCCGACGGCAGCCTGGTGGGCTTCGACATCGACCTGGGCAACGCGATCTGCGCCGAACTGAAGGTCAAGTGCAAGTGGGTCGAAAGTGACTTTGACGGCATGATTCCGGGCCTCAAAGCCAATAAATTCGACGGTGTGATCTCGTCGATGACCGTGACCCCGGCCCGCGAAAAAGTCATCGACTTCTCCAGCGAGCTGTTCTCCGGCCCGACGGCCTACGTGTCGAAAAAAGGTTCCGGTATCACCGCCGACGTCGCGTCGCTGAAGGGTAAAACCGTCGGTTACGAGCAAGGCACCATTCAAGAAGCCTACGCCAAAGCCGTACTGGACAAGGCCGGCGTGAAAACCCAGGCCTATCAGAACCAGGATCAGGTGTACTCCGACCTGACCTCCGGCCGTCTCGACGCTGGTATCCAGGACATGTTGCAAGCCGAACTGGGCTTTTTGAAGTCGCCACAGGGCGCCGACTATGACGTCAGCAAGCCAGTCGACAACGAATTGCTGCCAGCCAAAACCGCTGTCGGTATTAAGAAAGGTAACACTGAGCTGAAGGCGCTTTTAGATAAAGGTATCAAAGCGTTACACGACGACGGCAAATACGCCGAGATTCAAAAGAAACACTTTGGCGATCTGATTCTGTACAGCGGCAAATAATGCCTCGGCGCCCATCTTCGATGGGCGCCTTTTCCATCCGCTCAGGTTGCTGATTTATGTTCGAAACCCTCCTGCAAAATCTGGGGCTCTCCGCCTTCAGCCTCAAAGGCTTCGGTCCTTTGTTGCTGGAAGGCACCTGGATGACCATCAAATTATCGGCGTTGTCGCTGCTGGTGGCCGTGTTGCTCGGTCTGATCGGCGCCAGTGCCAAACTGTCAAAAATCAAATTGGTGCGCCTGCCCGCCCAGCTCTACACCACGCTGATTCGCGGGGTGCCGGACCTGGTGCTGATGCTGTTGATCTTCTACAGCCTGCAAACCTGGTTGACGACGCTGACCGACTACCTGGAATGGGAATACATCGAGATCGACCCGTTCAGCGCCGGGGTGCTGACCCTCGGCTTCATCTATGGCGCGTATTTCACCGAAACCTTCCGCGGCGCGATTCTCGCGGTGCCGCGCGGTCAGGTTGAAGCTGCGACCGCATACGGCCTAAAACGCGGCCAGCGCTTTCGCTACGTGGTGTTCCCGCAAATGATGCGCTTCGCCCTGCCGGGTATCGGTAACAACTGGATGGTGATGCTCAAGGCCACCGCGCTGGTGTCGATCATCGGCCTCGCCGATCTGGTCAAAGCCGCGCAGGACGCCGGTAAAAGCACTTATCAACTGTTCTACTTCCTGGTCCTCGCTGCGTTGATTTACCTGCTGATCACCAGTGCGTCGAACTTCATTCTGCGCTGGCTCGAACGCCGTTATGCCGCCGGTTCCCGGGAGGCCGTACGATGATCGAACTTCTGCAGGAATACTGGCGCGCCTTCCTTTATACCGATGGCCAGAACATCACCGGGCTGGCGATGACGATGTGGCTGCTCACGGCCTCAATCGTTATCGGTTTCCTTGTGTCGATTCCGTTGTCGATCGCGCGGGTGTCGCCGCACTTCTACATTCGCTGGCCGGTGCAGTTCTACACCTACCTGTTCCGGGGCACGCCGCTGTATATCCAGTTGCTGATTTGCTACACCGGGATCTACAGCCTCGCCGCCGTGCGCGCGCAGCCGATTCTCGACAGTTTCTTTCGCGATGCGATGAACTGCACGATCCTCGCCTTCGCCCTCAACACCTGCGCTTACACCACGGAGATTTTTGCCGGGGCGATCCGCAGCATGAACCACGGCGAAGTCGAAGCGGCCAAGGCTTACGGCCTGACCGGCTGGAAATTGTATGCCTACGTGATCATGCCTTCGGCGCTGCGCCGTTCGTTGCCGTATTACAGCAACGAAGTGATCCTGATGCTGCACTCGACCACCGTGGCTTTTACCGCGACCATTCCCGACATCCTGAAAGTCGCGCGGGACGCCAACTCGGCGACCTTCCTGACCTTTCAGTCGTTCGGCATCGCCGCGCTGATCTACCTGACCATTACCTTTGCGCTGGTCGGCCTGTTCCGCCTTGCCGAACGCCGATGGCTGGCCTTCCTCGGGCCGACTCACTAGGACAACACTGCAAATGCGCCACCTGATCCATGACTTGCTGGCCCCGCTGCCGGGGACCGCACGACAGATCCACAGCTTCCACTTCGGCCCGGAACAGGCCAAAGGCAAGATCTACATCCAGTCCTCGCTGCATGCCGATGAACTGCCGGGCATGCTCGTCGCCTGGCACCTCAAGCAGCGTCTGACAGAGCTGGAAGCCGCCGGGCGCCTGCGCAGCGAAATCGTGCTCGTGCCCGTGGCCAACCCGGTCGGCCTCGAACAGGTGCTGATGGATGTGCCACTGGGCCGCTACGAGCTGGAGAGCGGGCAGAACTTCAACCGCTGGTTCGTCGACCTCAGCGAGGAAATCGGCAATGCCATCGAAGGCAAGCTGAACGATGATCCGCAGCACAACCTCGAACTGATCCGCACGCATCTGCGCGCTGCCCTCGCCCGCCAGACCGCCGGCACGCAACTGCAATCGCAGCGCCTGACCCTGCAACGGCTGGCCTGCGATGCCGATATGGTCCTCGACTTGCACTGTGATTTCGAGTCAGTGGTGCACCTCTACACCACGCCCGAAGCCTGGCCGCAGGTCGAGCCATTGGCGCGTTATATCGAGTCGCAGGCGAGCCTGTTGGCCACCGATTCCGGCGGCCAGTCGTTCGACGAATGCTTCACGCTGCTGTGGTGGCAATTGAAGGAACGCTTCGGCGAACACTTCGAGATTCCGCTCGGCAGCTTCTCGGTGACCGTCGAGTTGCGCGGCCAGGGTGACGTCAATCACCCAATGGCCAGCCGCGACTGCCAGGCGCTGATCGACTACCTGATCCAGTTCGATGCGATCGTCGGCGAGACCAAACCGCAGCCGCCATTGCCGTATCCGGCCACTCCGCTGGCCGGCGTCGAACCGGTGACCACGCCGGTTGGCGGCTTGCTGGTGTACTGCGTCACCGCCGGTCAATACCTGGAAGCCGGCCAGCAAATCGCCGAAATCATTGACCCGATCAACGACAAGGTCACCCCCATTCATTGCTCCGCCGCTGGCCTGCTCTATGCCCGCTCGCTGCGGCGCATGGCCACTGCCGGCATGGTCATCGCCCACGTGGCGGGCGCCGAAGCCTATCGCAGCGGCTACCTACTTTCGCCTTGAGGATGTTCGTCCCATGTACAAACTGACCGTTGAAGGCCTGCACAAAAGCTATGGCGACCATCAGGTGCTCAAAGGCGTTTCGCTCAAGGCCAAGACTGGCGACGTGATCAGTCTGATCGGCGCCAGTGGCTCGGGCAAAAGTACCTTTTTGCGCTGCATCAACTTTCTCGAACAACCCAACGACGGGGCGATGAGCCTCGACGGCCAGGCGATCCGTATGGTTACCGACCGCCACGGCATGCACGTCGCCGACGCCGATGAACTGCAACGCCTGCGCACCCGGTTGGCGATGGTTTTCCAGCACTTCAACCTGTGGAGCCACATGACCGTGCTGGAAAACATCACCATGGCCCCGCGCCGGGTGCTGGGTTGCAGCAAACAGGAAGCCGACGACCGCGCCCGACGTTATCTGGACAAGGTCGGCTTGCCGGCACGGGTGGCGGATCAATACCCGGCGTTCCTCTCCGGGGGTCAGCAGCAACGCGTGGCGATTGCCCGGGCGTTGGCGATGGAGCCGGAAGTGATGTTGTTTGACGAACCGACTTCAGCGCTCGATCCGGAGTTGGTCGGGGAAGTGTTGAAGGTGATTCAAGGTCTGGCTGAAGAAGGCCGCACCATGATCATGGTCACCCACGAGATGAGCTTCGCCCGCAAGGTTTCCAGCCAGGTGCTGTTCCTGCACCAAGGCCTGGTGGAAGAAGAAGGCGCTCCCGAGGATGTGTTGGGCAACCCGAAAAGCGAACGCCTCAAACAATTCCTCAGCGGCAACCTGAAGTAACGTCTTGCTCATGTAGGAGCTGCCGCAGGCTGCGATCTTTTGATCTTGTTTTTTACAATCAAAAGATCGCAGCCTGCGGCAGCTCCTACAGGGGTTCGCGTTGTTTTTTAAACCTTTCGCTGGTCAGCGTGGTCACTGGAAGTACACCTCCAGAGCGCGCGCAGCCGGCATGGCGAAATATCCCGACCACGCAAAAACCTGGTTCAGCGCCCGCGACTGGAAGCCGTTCGCCTTTCAGAAGCAGGTCTGGGCGGCGGTCAAACGCGGAGAATCCGGGTTGCTGCATGCCAGCACCGGTGCCGGCAAAACCTATGCGGTGTGGTTCGCTGCACTCAACCGTTTCGCCAAATCCGCTGCCATCGTTGAAACCTCGCGCAAGCGCAAACCACCGGCCGAACCACTGACCGTGTTGTGGATCACGCCCATGCGCGCGCTCGCCGCCGACACCGCGCGCGCTCTGCAAACCCCTGTCGATGATTTGCAAATACCGTGGAGCATCGGTCTGCGCACCGGCGACACCAGCAGCAGCGAACGCGCGCGCCAAAGTCGACGCCTGCCGACCACGTTGATCACTACGCCGGAGAGCCTGACCTTGCTGCTGGCCCGAGCCGATGCGCAGGTCGCGCTGTCGACGCTGCGGATGATCGTCGTCGACGAATGGCACGAACTGCTTGGCAACAAGCGCGGTGTGCAACTGCAACTGGCCCTCGCGCGTTTGCGTCGCTGGCAACCGGATCTGATTGTCTGGGGCGTGTCCGCCACGCTCGGTAATCAATCCCACGCCGAGGAAGTACTGATCCCACAGAGCGGTGGCATCAGTGTTCAAGGGCAAAGCGAAAAATCGCTGAAGGTCGACACCCTGATCCCACCGTCCATCGAGCGCTTTCCGTGGGCCGGACACATCGGCTTGAAAATGCTGCCACAGGTGGTCGCCGAGCTCGACGCCTGCGCCAGCACGCTGGTGTTCACCAACACCCGAGCGCAGTCGGAGATCTGGTATCAGGCGCTGCTCGAGGCACGACCGGATTGGGCCGGATTGATCGCACTGCATCACAGTTCTCTGTCTCGCGACACCCGCGACTGGGTCGAGAAAGCCTTGAAGGATGGCCTGTTGAAAGCCGTGGTCTGCACCTCGAGCCTGGATCTGGGTGTGGATTTTCTGCCGGTTGAGCGCGTCCTGCAAATCGGCTCGGCCAAAGGCGTTGCCCGCTTGATGCAACGCGCCGGGCGTTCGGGCCATGCACCCGGACGTACCTCTCGCGTGACGCTGGTGCCGACCCACAGCCTTGAATTGATCGAAGCCGCGGCTGCCCGCGACGCGGTCGAGCAACGGCGCATCGAACCACGCCTGTCGCCGCATAAATCGCTGGATGTGCTGGTGCAGCATCTGGTCAGCATGGCCCTCGGTGGTGGATTTTTGCCGGATGAGCTGTACGAAGAAGTCCGTACTACGTGGGCTTATCGCGATCTGACGCCTGCGCATTGGGCGTGGGCGCTGGCTTTCGTACGCCACGGCGGGATGTCTCTGACAGCCTATCCGGATTATCGCCGGGTCGAACCGGATGAACATGGCGTCTGGCGTGTACCGGATGCGCGTCTGGCGCGGCGCCATCGCATGAGCGTCGGGACCATCGTCAGCGATGCCAGCATCAACCTGAAATTCTGGAGCAAGGCCGGCGGTGGGAAACAGCTGGGCAGCGTCGAGGAAGGCTTTATCGCGCGGCTCAAACCCGGTGATGGATTTCTGTTCGCCGGGCGTTTGCTGGAGTTGGTGCGCGTGGAAAACATGACCGCTTACGTCAAACGCAGCAGCGTGAAAAAAGCGGCGGTGCCGCGCTGGAATGGCGGGCGGATGCCACTTTCCAACGAATTGGCGCAAGCCGTGGTGGCACGCTTCAGTGCGGCCGCAGAAGGTGAGTTTATCGGCGCGGAAATGCAGGCGCTGCGTCCGCTACTGGAGACTCAGGCACGCTGGTCGGGGCTGCCGACCGTTAACAACCTGCTGGCGGAGGTGCTGAAATCCCGCGAAGGCTGGCATCTTTTCCTCTATCCGTTCGCCGGGCGGCAGGTGCATCTGGGGCTGGCGAGCTTACTGGCCTGGCGCGTCAGTCAGCGCCAACCGGTGACCTTCTCGATCGCGGTAAATGATTACGGTCTGGAGCTGCTCAGTGCCACGCCGGTGGATTGGTCGAAGCAGCTCAACGCTGAACTGCTCGATCCTGCGCATCTTTTGGCTGACGTTCTGGCGAGCCTCAATGCTGGCGAACTGGCTTTGCGGCGTTTCCGCGAAATCGCGCGAATTGCCGGGCTGGTGTTCGCCGGCTACCCCGGCGCGCCGAAAAGCACCCGACAGGTGCAGGCTTCGAGCGGACTGTTCTATGAAGTATTCAAACAATATGACGCGGACAACCTGTTGCTCGCCCAGGCCGGGGAAGAAGTCCTGCGCGAAGAGCTGGATATTCGTCGCCTGGAACAGACCCTGGAGCGCATCAACCGGATGAAACTGGACGTGCAGCAGATCAAACGTCCTACGCCGCTGGGCTTTCCGTTGCTGGTGGAGCGAATGCGCGAAAGCATGAGCTCGGAAAAACTCGCCGACCGGATCAGGCGCATGGTCGGTGATCTGGAAAAATCGGCCGACAAAGGCAAACGCCTATGAATACGCCTTATCCCGTAAGGCTGGCCGGGGAAGAGCTGTGGCTGCTGCCGGAAAAAGCCCTGTACTGGCCGGCGCAACAGGCGCTGCTGATCGCCGATGTGCATTTCGGCAAGGCCGCGGCTTACCGCAGCCTCGGCCAACCGGTTCCGCAAGGCACCACGGCGAGCAACATCGCGGTGATTGATCGATTGCTGGCAACGCTGCCCTGCCGGCAACTGATATTTCTCGGGGATTTCCTGCATGGCCCAGGCTCTCATGCTGCGGGCACCTTGGGGGCCTTGGCGCAATGGCGCGCACGTCACGTTGATCTGCCGATGACGCTGATTCGCGGCAATCATGACAAGCGCGCGGGGGATCCACCGGCGGCGCTGAACATTCGAGTGGTGCCGGAGCCGCTACTGCTGGGCCCATTCGCCCTGCAGCATGAGCCCGAGCCACATCCTGAGCGGCATGTGCTGGCCGGGCATGTGCATCCGGTTTATCGCCTGCACGGCAAGGGCCGCCAGAGTTTGCGGCTGGCGTGTTTCAGGTTGGGCGAACGCATCAGTCTGATGCCGGCGTTCGGCGCGTTTACCGGCGGTTATGCGGTTGAAAAGGATGACAGCTGCAAAATCTTTGTCATCGGTGATAACGAAATCTGGCCAGTCAACTGATCCGCCCCTCATCCCTGTACAAGCAAGCTTGCTTGCGAAGGCGTCCGCCCATTCACCCAAGATGAAACAGACAGACGGCTTCGCGAGCAAGCGTTGCTCCTAGAGAAGCACAAGCATCAGGCCACTGGCGCCGGTGGTGGCTCATCCGGCAGCGTCGGTTCGCCCGGTTCGGTCGGCTGTTCGTTGGGCGAGTCAGGATCAGGCTGACCGGGAATTCCACCGGCCATGCTCAAGGATGGTTGTGCCAACAAGGACCAGGCCAATACGCCAACCTGATTGGGCTCAAGCCTTGCCAGCTCGGCAGTGATATGCGGGTCGATCTTCATGGAGCACTCCTCGGCGAAGGCCCGCTTTGCCAGAAACAAAAACGGGCAGTACACCCCATAGAGTGTCTGCCCGCCAAAGAATTCCCGACATCCGCCGGATGGACGAATCAGGTACGCGGCAGAGTCACGCCACGCTGGCCCTGGTACTTGCCACCGCGATCCTTGTAGGAAACTTCACATTCTTCATCGGATTCGAGGAAGAGCATCTGCGCCACGCCTTCGTTGGCGTAGATTTTTGCCGGCAGGTTGGTGGTGTTGGAGAATTCCAGAGTCACGTGACCTTCCCACTCTGGTTCGAGCGGAGTGACGTTAACGATAATGCCGCAGCGCGCGTAGGTGCTCTTGCCCAGGCAGATGGTCAATACGTTGCGCGGAATGCGGAAATATTCGACGGTGCTGGCCAGTGCGAACGAGTTCGGCGGAATGATGCAGACATCACTGTGGACGTCGACGAAGCTGCCCGGATCGAAGTTTTTCGGGTCGACGATCGACGAGTTTATGTTGGTAAACACCTTGAAATGATTGGTGCAACGCACATCGTAGCCGTAGCTCGACACACCGTAGGAGATCACTCGGTTGTCGTCGTTGCCACGCACCTGGCGCTCAACGAAGGGCTCGATCATGCCGTGTTCCTGCGCCATGCGGCGAATCCACTTGTCCGATTTGATGCTCATGGCGGGGTGTCCTGAATAGCGAGGTGGAAAAATTCTGTCCGGCATCTTACCGGGCGCGCCGCCGGGTTCAAAGTGCGGGCTGCAATTCTCGCCGATCCCCCATGATTTACGCGGTCTGGCGACGAACCGTCACACCGTCGATCCCTAAATCTCAGAAACCTTCGCAAGAAGCATTGGCACGTCTCGGAAAAAGGGTTAAGGTGGCGCCACTGTGCTGCTTGTGTCACTGAGAATCTCTACACGATATGTTGAATTTCGATCCAACCATCTACAAGAATTTTTCCTGCTCTTTGCACTCAGTCTCGGCCATGTTTCTTCC
>NZ_JBIVGT010000041.1:0-5456 GCF_044748825.1 Pseudomonas sp. NPDC089741
CCGCCAGTACGTTGCCGACCAGGAAAACCCGAGCGCCGAAGTCCGTGGCCGTCGTCCGCTGCGGGCTGCGCAAGAGATCGTCAGCGACGTTGAAGGCGAGCCGGGCTGGTACCGCGTGAGCTTGAACGTGCGTCCGCACTTCAAGTACATGGGTGCCGATTTCACCCTGTCGCTGGTTGGCAAGCTGGACAAAGAGTAAGAGCGACTCATGGACGGATACGGCAGTCTTTTCGAACGCCTCAACGGCGACGCGGAACAGCGCAAAGGCAGGAGCCTCGAGGCTTCAGCCATGGCGTCTGTGGCTGCCCATCTGGCCAAAATGCTCAGCACCCGGGCCGGCAGCGTGCAAACGCTGTCCGACTACGGGTTGCCCGATCTCAATGACATGCGCCTGAGCCTGCACGATTCCCTGAGTCAGGCCCGCCTGGCCATCGAAAGCTTCATCGAAGCCTACGAACCGCGCCTGAGCAACGTGCGTGTCATTTCCCTGCCGCGCGACCACGATCAGCTGCGACTCGCCTTCAGCATTGAAGGCCTGCTGGAAGTTGAAGGGTTCAAGCGTCAGGTCAGTTTTTCCGCGCGCCTGGATGGCAGCGGTCAAGTCAAGGTCACCTAAGGAGATCCCCGATGTCTGGCAAACCCGCAGCACGTGTATCCGACCCCACCGCTTGCCCGCTCCCCGGCCACGGCACCAACCCGATCGCCGCCGGTTCCGGCGACGTGTTCTTCGACGGCCTCGCGGCCGCCCGCCAAGGCGATGCCTCGGCGTGTGGTGGTGCGATGTCGGGAGGTTTGGCGACCACTGTGTTGATCAACGGCAAACCTGCCGCGACGGTTGATTCGGTGGGTACGCATGGCAACAAGGTCACCGCCGGTTCTGGCACGGTGATTATCGGGAATTCGCATTCGCCTGTGGCGTTTGTGCCGCCAGTGCCTTTGATCATTCCGGGCTTCGATGCTCAGTTCCAGCTGAAAAACGGTCTGGGCAATCCGCTTGCGGATACTAAATACCTACTCCGTCGAGCGGATGGTTCTCTCGAAAGTGGAATCACCAATGAGTTGGGCCTGACTCATCGCGTGAAGGCCCACGCAGCTTCCGAAAAAATCGAAGTTTTTATTGAGAGCTGAGGGAGTACTCATTCATGGCCGAGGCTGAAAAAATCAATAAGGACGGGCAGGAATATGTGCCAGCTGGCGCGGCCGCGAGCACAAAAACCTCTGAGGTTGCGCCGGTAGAGTTGCAGGTTTGCCGCTGTAACGGAAAAGAAGTCACAACGCTGGCTGGCTACGACAGCATCCCGAGCTATACCGGCGAGCTGCCTTCTCCGTTGCAAATTATGTGGTACGTGCCAAAAACCAAAGAAATGCTCAAGGCAAGTTTCTCTGATACAGAAATTCGTGTCTGGATAAAGCAGGCGGCTGAATATTATGGCGTCCCGCATATTTTGCTGGCGGTTATTCTGCAGCAGGAGAATGGACCTAAGGGCAGTAAATTTCTTCAAACCATGCAATTCGGCGAACGGTCGCTGACTACTCTGCTGGCAATTGTTGACAACTTGGCTTTCGATGCCGTCCCGGACAAGTTGGCCGGTGGCTCCAGCGGCTTTGCCAATATGAGTAGGGCAACATTGCAGAAGTCCGTTCAATACACAGAGAACTATTACTGCAAGAAACCTTTGCCCGAAGACGTTCAATACCGAATTTTTGGCTGGAACCAGGACACGCGAATCCCGGGCGATGATTGGAAGGCAGACCTCTACTATTGCGCCGGCCATCTACGTGAACTGGTTGACCGGGCTACCGGGACTCGCTGTCACTCCGGAGCGCTGACCGCCGACCAGCTGAAAAAGGTGATTGCTTCCTACAACGGTTCGGGGCCGCTTGCCGAAAAGTATTCAACCGATGCTATGACGTTGTTAGACGCAGCGAAAGCAGGTACGGCGTGGTTGTATTTTTATGAAAGGTAAACTCTCGACGTCTACCACTCTTGCGCTTGCTGCCGGCATTTTGGCTGTGGGGGTTGTCGTGTGGACAAATATTTTCTCCAATTCGCTGATGCTGTTAATGGACGGCGTTAATTTTATTCCTGCGGAATCCTCAATCCTCGCCTTTGAACCTTATGAGATAAATCAAGGGTCGTCTTCCTATTGGATCTACGGTCAGGATGGGGAAAATTATTATTATTTTTCTTATGACGCGGCTGCGCCTTACATTTTTATTTCCAAAGCAAATATTTGTCAGGGGTTTGATCGCCTGAACTTCAAAACATGGTGCAGTGCGAAACAAGGTACGAAGAAATGATCAGCGAGGCATCGATCTGCTCATGAAACAGTTAAGGATGATTTCGATGTCGGGGTGGGCAGTGTTTTTCACGTTTTTCATCCCAGTGACTACCTACGCCGCTCAGCAGGTCTACAGCAATAATGTTTTCCTGCTGAACACCTGTGGCGTGCCTCTGGAATTGTCCGTGGTGCATGACTCCAACTATGACGATAAAGCCCGCCGCTTGGTGTTGGATCCAAATCAGCGCAGAACTATCGCCAACTACAGATCGTTCGGCGAGGACGTAGCCGGTCAGATCAGCGACCAGTACAGCCTGTCGATCAAGAGCCCGACGGCGACCAAAACCATCGACGCGCAGACGTTGCGAAAGGCTGTCGCAAGCACCGAAAGAACTGAACAAAAAGCTGTTCGTTCATGGGTCATTACTGATGGTTCTTTCTGCCCATGAAGTTTTTTAGCGGGAACGGCTCAGTGAAATCAAGAGCGTGGCAATGCCTGGCCGCTTTCCTCTGCTCGGTCGGTTTGCTGACGATTCTGGTCGGCTTCGCGCTGCTGTTGCGAATGGAAAGCTCGACCAAACCAAAGCTGTTCGCTCATCCCAACGCGTTGTGGGTGGGCGCCGAGGATGGAGGGGTATTCGTTGAAGTTACCAGGAACGAGGCGCCGGACTACTACGTCGAGATTCGCCACGAGAGTGGCGGAATGTGGACTGAGGGCTGGGTTCGATACGGCACACGGGACAGCTATCCGTTGAGCGCTGCCGCCATCGGCGGCTACGACGGCGTTGAACTCTATGTGTATTCGGCGATGGCGATCACGCCGAAAAAACAGGGAGTGGCGCAGCGATGAATATCTACGCGCGTCTTGCACTCTGTCTGGCGATTCACGCGGCGGGATGCGTGGCCTACGTGTTTCTGAATAACGCAGTGGTGGTGGCCTACAAGGCCTTCAACGGCGGATTCACCACCCGTGGCGTGGCGATTGGCATCGCCCACTACATGTTCATCTACATATTTTTTGGCATAAACGCGCTGGCCGCGATCATCCCGAACCTGTGGGCCAAGCTCGGTCTGCTCGCACTGATGGTTGCCTGGATTCTGTTCATGATGGTGCCGAACAACCCGCTACGTGCGCTGTTCTACACCGTGGCCCAAGGCGGAGTCACGTTGTTGGCGATTCTGCTCACGCAGGTGATTGAACTGCGTTGGGAAAGACTTGCGCTGATGCGGCAGACGTCGCCTGCGAGCCCTGCTCATGCTTAGTCGTGCGCAACTGAGCTTCTTCATGGCGGCCTTGTGGTGGCCACTGCTGGCGGTGTTGGCGATCAGTTCCTATGACCTGTGGAATGGCGAGTATTTAACATCCGAGTCGACCGGGATTTATTGGCAGTACCTGTTGTGGTGGGGAATTCCCGGGCTTCTGGGTTTCTCGCTGTGGATGTCCCGATCGGCGCAGCGCCGCAACGAGCAGCAGGCATTGCGGATGGTTTGGTGGGCGCCGGTGAAGTTCATCCCGTTCTATGCCGTGCCATGGATGCTGTATGGCTTGCTCAGTCTGGCCGTCGGTCAGCTCAGTGATGCCTACATGGCGTACGGCTGGATCTCGATTGTGCCGTTTCTCCTGATTGGCGGTTACGTCTGTGCCGGCGTGACGGTCGCGGTCTACAGGATATTTTTTTAAATGAGCTCCACTTCCAGGCAGGTAACCCGTGTCCTTTAACCACTACTACCAAAGCGAACTCACCGCACTGCGCCAACTCGGTCGCCGTTTCGCCGAGCGTAGTCCGGCGCTGGCACCGTATCTGGGCCAGGCAGGGCGGGATCCGGACGTGGAGCGGTTGCTTGAAGGCTTTGCGTTTCTCACCGGGCGTCTGCGCCAGAAGCTCGATGACGAGCTACCGGAACTCAGCCATTCGCTGATGCAGCTGCTGTGGCCGAACTACATGCGCCCGCTGCCGGCGTTCAGCATTTTGCAGTTCGATCCGCTCAAGCGATCCGGGCCGGCGTTGCGCGTCGAGCGTGATACGCCGATTGAAAGCAAGCCGATCGAAGACGTGCGTTGCCGCTTCCGTACTTGCTACCCGACCGAAGTCTTGCCGCTGGATCTGGCGGCGCTGAATTACTCGGTGAAGGGCGACGGCTCGCTGCTCAGTCTGCGTCTGGAAATGAGCGCCGACGGTCACCTCGGTGAGCTGGAACTGAGCAAGCTGCGTTTGCACTTTGCCGGTGAGCGCTACATCAGCCAGATGCTTTACCTGAGCCTGCTGCGCAACCTCGAAGGTATCGAGCTGATCCCGCTCGACGGCGCCGGCAAGCCCATCGATGGCGTCAGCGGCAAGCCGATGGCGTTCAAGATTCCCGGTGATCGGGTCAAACCGGTGGGCTTTGCCGAAGAAGAGGCGTTGATCCCGTATCCGCTGAACACCTTCCGTGGCTATCGCTACCTGCAGGAATACTTCGCCTTCCAGGACAAATTCCTGTTCGTCGACGTCAACGGTCTGGACATCATCAACGCGCTGCCGGAAGACACGCTCAAGCAGATGCGCGGCCTCGAATTGCGCTTCGACATTCGCAAGAGTGGCATCATGCGCATGCGTCCGACGCTGGATAACGTGAAGCTATTCTGCACACCGATTGCCAACCTGTTCGCCCACGACGCACTGCCGATTCGCCTCGACGGTAAGCAGGACGAATACCTGCTACTGCCGGCGGAATTCGATCTGGAAAACTGCGGCGTGTTCTCGGTGGAAACCGTGACTGGCTGGAAGCCCGGCGGCCTCGGTTATCAGGAATACGTGCCGTTCGAATCCTTCGAGCACGACCCGAGTTTCGACGTGCCCAACAGCCGTCCGCATTACAGCATCCGCCAGCGTTCGTCCCTGCTGCACGACGGCCTCGACACGTACCTGAGCTTCGGCATCCGCCACACCGAAGCCCACGAAACCCTGTCGATCGAGCTGATGTGCACCAACCAGAACCTGCCGCGCAAGCTCAAGCTCGGCGACATCTGCATGGCCTGCGAAGAGACGCCGGAGTTCCTCAGTTTCCGCAACATCACCCCGGCGACTTCCAGTTTCGCGCCGCCGCTGAACCGTGACTTCCTGTGGAAGCTGATCAGCAACATGTCGCGGGGGGGGGTGGCGGGGGCGGGGGCGGGGCTGGGGGGCGGGGGGT